>NZ_LFQH01000006.1:0-84397 GCF_001238605.1 Arthrobacter sp. ZBG10
GCGTGGGCTCTTTGCCGTTCCGGCGGCGCCGCCGGGTGCCGGTGGGCTTTTGCTGCGGCTCAGGAACAGTGTTCAGGGGCAGTCGAAGGAGATCAGCACCAGGCGCTGGAAGGGCTGGTTCCCTGTCTCCCGGCAACCCGCGGCCCCAAATGCCGACGTATCGCCGGGAGTGCCGCCGCCTGTGCCGACAAACAGGACCTCACCCTTTCCGGTCAACTGGTCCGGGGCAACCGGGGCATCAACACCCCACAGCGAGCCGGAAGTGGCCGGACTGGCGGCCAGGGACAGGTCGGCGATGCCGGCGAAATCGTCCGGGTAGGCCAGCACCATGTCCCGCAGGTACGGAGCTCCGAACACCACTGCCGCCGGGCGTTCGGGCTCCTGGTCCACCAGGGCAGCGATACGCCGCTCGGTGTCCGGCGGCTCATTGACCAGGCTCTTAAGCGTGAGCTGCGGGACGAGGCTGCAGAGGACCAGCCCCGCCACCAGGAATCGGAACCCTACGCGCCTCTGCGGCAGGCTGATCAGGCCCATACCGACCAGCAGGGCGAACGCCGGCGCCGTGAACGTCAGGTACCGCGCCACATAAACAGGTTGGGTGATCAGGCTGGCCAGGAGCAGCCCGCCCACAGGGACCAGCACGCCGGCCAGTCCCAGGACCATTGCTTGGCGGAGCTGCGCGTCCAGCCGGGCCGCCCACACGCCCCGGACCACCAGTGCGCCTTGCAGCAGGCCCAGAACCACCACAAACGCCAGCACCCACTGCGGCGGGAGGTTCCCTGTTGGCCTGTCATCGCCGTAGAAGTACTGCTTCACCACTGCCGTCACCAGATGCTCCGTCAGCGAACGGTTCTGGATCCACTCCACCTGTGCCTTTTGTCCCAAGGCAAACACCAGGAAGGGCAGGGCGGCCACGCCTGCAACGGCACCGGCCGCCAACGTGGCCACGATCCTGCGCCGGAGGACAACGGCGGCCACCGCATGGGCCACGATGGCCAGCGCAAAGAACATAAAAACGCCGACTCCCACCACCGCGCACAAGCTGTACAGCACCCAGTCCAGCGGCCGGTTGGATTCCCAGGCCCGCAACAGCAGCAGCGTCAGGAGAACGGCCAGCACGGTTGTCAGTGCAGACTGGCGTGACTCCGTGCCTGCCCACACCATGCGGGGCAGGAGCGCCAACACCAGCCCGGCCGCCACCCCCAGGGGTGCGGATCCCAGCCTGCGCCCCAGGACCACTGTCAGGCCTGCCGCAGCACCAACGGCCAAGGCGGAAGGAAACCGCAGCGCCACCTCGGAGAAACCGAAAACAGCGGTCCACAGGTGCATCAGGAAGTAGTAGATGCCGTGGACGGCGTCCACGGACTGCAACAGGAGCAGGAGTTCTGCCGGCGACCGTCCAGCAGCCGAAATGGTGGCAATTTCGTCATCCCAGAACGACGGGACCCAGGAGCCGACAAACGCCGCGCAGAAGGCGAGGAGTCCGATGCCGACGGGTGCAAGCCACGGCCGTTCAGTGGTCAAGGCACGGCGGCGCCCGGCAATTTTGGCTCCGGCGTTCTGGGTTTCCACCCCATGACCATACCTGCCGGCGGATCGGCGGCGCCCAACCCAAGACCCGGCGGTAAGCTCGGTGCATGCAGGAGACCACGCCCCCGGAACGCCGCGGCCGGTCCCGTCTGGTGGTTCCCACCCGCAGCGACCTGACCCTCAGGAACTTCACGGAGATCGCCGGGGGGCCGCTGGGTGCCAGGTCGGAACCGGGGGTGATCACACCGGGGATCTTTACGGTTGACCGGGTCCTGATCCTCCTCACGGTCGCTGCCGCCCTGGTCGGGGTGGTCCTGAAAGGCTACTGCCGGGTCAACGGGTGGGAGACCCCCACCCAGTTCTATGCGACCTGCTATTCGGACTTCCCCGAACTCTTCCGCAACCGGGGCCTGGCGGACGGACTGTTCCCCATCGCCGGCAGCGGAAGCCAGTTCGAATATCCGGTCCTGATCGGTGTCATCGCGGGAATCACCGCCTGGCTGGTGCCCGGAACCGGTGTATCGGACGCACGCGTCCTGAGCTACTTCGACATCAATGCGGCCCTGCTGGCATTTGCGGCGCTGGTGACCGTCCTGGCTACGGCGCGCTTGGCCGGCCGGCGCCCCTGGGATGCCGCGATGATCGCAGTAGCCCCGGGGATCGTGTTGGCCGGGACCATCAACTGGGACCTCTGGGCTGCCGCGCTGCTGGCCCTAGGCATGTACTTCTTCGCCCGGCACAGGCCACTGGCCGCCGGCATCCTGATCGGGCTGGCTGCGGCAACGAAGCTGTACCCCCTGCTGATCCTCGGCGCGATTGTCCTGCTGGCCGTCCGGACCGGCAGGTTCAGGCCGATGCTGATAGCAGCTGCCGCGGCTGCGGCCTCGTGGGCTGCAGTCAACCTGCCGTTTGCGGCCGCCAACCCCGCCGGCTGGGCTTACTTTTTCCAGTTCAGCGCGGACCGCGACGCGGGCTACAGCTCGCCGTGGTTCATCTACAACCTTGTGGCCGCAAGGATCGGAATGGCCGGGCTGGATGGCACGGCCGTGGACCTGCTGTCCATTGGACTCTTTCTGCTGGCCTGCGCCGGCATCGCCGCGGTGGCCCTCAGCTCGGCCCGCAGGCCGCGCCTGGCCCAGCTGGCGTTCCTGATTGTTGCCGCCTTTATCCTCACCAACAAGGTGTATTCGCCGCAGTACGTCATTTGGCTGATCCCGCTCTTCGCGCTGGCACGTCCGCGCTGGCGCGACTTCCTGGTGTGGCAGGGAATCGAAGGCCTGCATTGGGCCGCTATTTGGCTGTACCTTGGCCAGGTCACCAGCGGTGGGCCCCCGCAGCACAACCTCGACATGCCGTACTACGTCCTGGCCGTCGTCATTCATATGCTTGCTGTGGCATATCTGATGATTCGGGTCATCTGGGACATCTACGACCCCAATCTGGACCCGGTCCGCCGCCAACACGCCGACGATCCGCACGGCGGACCTTTCGACGGGGCGCCTGACCGGCTGCGGACGGCCGCGGGAGCCCTCACCGGCTCCCCCGTCAGGAAGGCTTTATCCGATGGCTGACGTCAATGTGGTGGGTGCGGGACCCAATGGGCTCGCAGCGGCGGTAATCATGGCCAGAGCGGGGCTGTCAGTCGAGGTGTTCGAAGCGGCCCAGGCCGTTGGCGGCGGGACACGTACGGCCGAGCTGATGCAGCCAGGGCATTTCCACGACGTATGCTCTGCCGTGCATCCAATGGCACTGGCGTCGCCGTTCTTCCGCGCCTTTGAACTGTCGGAGCGGATCCGTTTTGCCACACCGGACATATCCTTCGGCTCACCCCTGGACGGTGGCCGGGCAGCGCTGGCGTACCGGTCGCTGGACCGGACGGCTGCTGAACTGGGACGCGACGGGCGGGCTTACCGTCAGCTGATGGGCCCGTTGGTCCAGCACCGTGATGAGGTCATTGAGTTCACCCAGAACCAACTGCTGCGCATTCCCCGGCATCCCTTCGTCGCTGCCCTCTTCGGTCTGCGCACGCTGGAGCAGGGTTCCCGGCTCTGGAATACCAGGTTCCGCGAAGACCTTGCACCATCGTTGCTGAGTGGTGTTGCCGCCCACGCCGTCTCCCACCTTCCATCCCTGGCTGCGGCCGGGGCGGGGCTGTTGCTGGCCGCATTGGGTCACCGGGACGGCTGGCCATTCCCCGTCGGCGGTTCGGCGTCCATCGCCGGGGCGTTGGCCGGGGACCTCAGCGCCCACGGCGGCGTCATCCACACCGGCTCCGCAGTGGACAGCCTGGCTGCCTTGCCGCCGTCGCGCGTCACGCTCCTGGACGTCGCGCCGCAGGGACTGGCAAACCTGGCAGGAAGTTCATTGCCGGCCGGTTACCGGAGGTCACTGGAGGCTTTTCGCTACGGGAACGGTTCCTGCAAGGTGGACTACATCCTGTCCGGCCCCGTGCCGTGGGCGGCCCGGTCCCTGGCAGCGGCCGGAACCGTACACGTGGGCGGGACCAGGGCGGAGCTGGCCCACGCCGAAAACCAAGTGGCCAGCGGCCGCCACCCCGAAAAGCCTTATGTCCTGGTGGCCCAGCCCTCGCCATTCGATGCCGGCCGGGCCCCCGCCGGCAGGCACACCCTCTGGACGTACTGCCACGTCCCTGCCGGATCCACCGTCGATATGACGGCTGCCATCACCGGCCAGCTCGAGCGCTTTGCGCCCGGCTTTCGGGACCTGGTGGTCCAGTCGCAGGCCGTCACGGCGGCGCAGCTGGGGGAATACAACCGAAACTACGTTGGCGGGGACTTCAGCGCCGGCACCATGGACCTCCGCGGCCTGATCCAGCGCCCCGTGGTTTCCCGGGTCCCGTGGCGCACACCGCTGCGCGGTGTGTACCTATGCTCTTCCTCAACACCGCCGGGTCCGGGGGTCACCGGCATGCCCGGCCTGCACGCCGCAACATATGCTCTCCGGGACATCTTCGGGCTTCCCGTCCCGGCCCTGGGACGGGACGGCGCCGGCCGGGCTTAAGCGGTCCCCCTCGGGCATAATGGCATCGGAAAAACGGGCATAATGGCGAAATGGGGAAAAAAACAAAGCTGTCACTTGCCATGGCCTCGCTCGTCCTGGGGACCTCCCTCGTTGGATGCGACGATGGGCGGAGCGGAGCAGAATCAGCTGTCAAGGACCTGGCCAGCGCAGTCTCGGCCCTGGACGTTGGCTCCGTAGCCTTCGAGGGCAAGGATTCCGCCAGCGCAAATGAGCAGCTCCGGAACGTGTTCGCTGCCCTGGACCCCCAAAAGCCGGCAGTGCAGCCGGGCGATCTGACCCTCGACGGCGATAATGCCTCCGCACCCTTGAACTACACCTGGACGTTCGGGGACTCCGAATGGAAGTACGCTGCATCGGCCAAATTCAAGAAGTCGGGCGGCGAATGGCTTGCTGTCTGGGACCCAGCCACTTTGGTCCCCGGCCTCGCTGACTCCGAAATCCTCAGCAAGGGATCACAATCGCCGCCGCGGGCGGACATCCTCGGTGCCGGCGACGTTCCGTTGGTCACCTACCGTCCCGTGGTGGACGTGGGCATCGACAAGCCCCAGTTGGGCGCAGCGGATCCCGCAGCAGCAGCCTCGAAGCTCGCGACGCTGGTGGGGGTGGACCCGGCGGCCTACGCCGACCAGGTCAAGGCTGCCGGACCGGAAGCCTTTGTCCGCGCCATCACCCTGCGCGAAGAAGGCCGCACCGTCACCAATGTTCAGATCGCGGCGGTTCCAGGTGCCCGCGCCATTCCCGCATCGGTCCCGCTTGCTCCGAGCCGCACCTTTGCCCGCCCGGTACTGGGCGCCGTCGGCGAGGCCACTGCCGAACAGATCGAAGCCTCCGGGGGGTCACTGACCGCAGGGGATGTGACAGGACTCGGGGGTCTGCAGCAGCAATACGACAAGCAGCTCCGGGGAACCGAAGCGCTGATCATCCGCGCCCAACGCGCCGACCTCACCCGGGAGCAGATCCAGGCCGCGGCAACAGACCCGAGGCGGACCCTGTTCGAAGTGGCCCCCGCCCCGGGGACGCCGTTGAAAACCACCCTGGACCAGCGGTTGCAGGCATTGGCCGAGACCACGCTGGCCGACGTCGGACCGGCCTCGGCCATCGTGGCCCTCCGACCCTCCTCCGGCGCAGTCCTGGCCGCGGCGTCCGGCCCCGGCAGCAACGGCTACAACACCGCCATGCTCGGACAGTATGCGCCCGGCTCCATCTTCAAAATGGTCGATTCCCTGGCCATGTTCCGCAACGGGCTCACCCCTGACTCCAAGGTCGCCTGCACGCCCACCCTGGCGGTGGACGGAAGGACCTTCAAAAACTCTGAAGGTTATCCGGAAAGTTCTTTGGGATCCGTGACCCTCCGTGACGCGTTCGCCCACTCCTGCAACACCGCCTTCATCGCCGCCAGGGACTCCGTATCCCAAGCCCAGCTCGAAGCTGCGGCCATGGCCATGGGCCTGGCGGTTGAGGCCCCCACCCTGGGCGCCGAGGCCTTCCTCGGTTCAGTTCCCGGCGAGGCCGCAGGAACCGAACACGCAGCGTCCATGATCGGGCAGGGCAAGGTGCTGCTCTCCCCCTTGTCAGCCGCCATGATGGCCGGCTCTGTTGCCAAGGGTGCTCCCGTCGCACCGCAGCTTGTCCTCAATCCCGACGCCGGGGCTCCCGCCGCCGGAACTGCCAACGGGTCCACCGCACCGGCGGCCCAGCCTTCCGCCACGGCCACCGGCGAGGCCCCGGCCTCAGCATCCGGCCAGCCCATCACTGCCGCCGAAGCCGCCTCGTTGTCCGACATGATGCGGGCAGTGGTCACGTCCGGTCACGCAGGTTTCCTTTCCTCCGTCCCGGGCGCACCCGTCGGCGCCAAGACCGGTACGGCGGAGTTCGGCAACGAAACACCGCCCAAAACCCACGCCTGGATTGTGGCCGTCCACGGTGACCTGGCCGTTGCCGTCTTTGTGGAGGACGGCGGCCTGGGCGCTACCACCTCCGGGCCCCTCCTGAAGGAGTTCCTCACGGCCGCAGGGTAGGCATTGCCGGCGTGGGAAGATGGAGTACGTGGCCCATATTGACGTTTCCGGTATCGATTACTTCCTCTCCGACGGCACCCAACTGCTGAACGGCGTGACCTTCAAGGTCCCGGACGGCACCAAAACAGCGCTGATCGGGCCCAACGGCACCGGTAAGACCACGCTCTTCCGGATCATCGCCGGGGACCTGGTTCCGGACGAAGGCGTCATCGGCCGGTCCGGCACCATGGGCATCATGCGCCAGTTCGTGGGCCAGGTCAGGGACGGGTCCACTGTCCGTGACCTGCTGGTTTCCGCTGCCCAGCCGGCACTGGCAGCCGCCGCGCGTGAGGTGGACGCCGCGGAACTCGCCATGGTGGAGCACGACGACGAACCCAGCCAGATGCGGTACGCACAGGCCATCGTGGACTGGGGCGACGCCGGCGGATACGACGTCGAGACGGTCTGGGACGAGGTTTGCATGGCCGCCCTGGGACTGCCCTTCGACCGCGCCCAGCACCGACCGGCGTCTACCCTTTCCGGCGGCGAGCAGAAGCGGCTGGTGCTGGAAGCGCTTTTCGCCGGCCCTGACGAACTGCTGCTCCTGGACGAACCGGACAACTACCTTGACGTTCCGGGGAAGCGCTGGCTGGAGGACAAACTTAACGGTTCCCGGAAGACTGTCTTCTTCATCAGCCACGACCGCGAACTGCTCAACAACGCCGCAGGCCGCATCGTCACCCTGGAGCCCGGCATCAACGGCGCCGGTGCCTGGATCCACGGCGGCGGGTTCGGTTCCTACGTTGACGCCCGCGCGGACAGGAACGCCCGGTTTGAGGAACTGCGCAAGCGCTGGGACGAGGAGCACGTAAAGCTCAAGGAACTCGTCAACATGTACAAAAACAAGGCCGCTTTCCGCTCGGACATGGCCAACCGCTACCACGCAGCCCAAACGCGCCTGGCGAAGTTCCTTGAGGCCGGGCCGCCTGAGGCGCTGCCCATCGAGCAGAACGTCCAGATGAGGCTGAAGGGCGGGCGGACCGCGAAGCGGGCCATCGTGGCCGAGCGCCTGGAGCTGACAGGACTCATGAAGGCGTTCTCCACCGAGGTGTGGTTTGGTGACCGCGTCGGCGTCCTGGGCTCCAACGGCTCTGGCAAAAGCCATTTCCTTCGCCTGCTGGCCACCGGTGGCACCGATCCGGAACGTGAACACCTGCCGGTGTCGGACGTTGAGATTGCCGAGGTACCCCACGAAGGCACAGTCAAGCTCGGTGCCCGCATCCGCCCCGGATTCTTCGCCCAGACCCACGTCCGCCCGGACCTGCTGGGCAAGACGCTGCTGGAAATCCTTCACCGCGGCGACGAGCACCGGTCCGGGCTGGGCCGCGAAGCCGCTGCAGGGGCACTGGACGGCTACGGGCTGGCGACGCAGTCGGAGCAGAAGTACGAGTCGCTCTCAGGCGGCCAGCAGGCCCGGTTCCAGATCCTGCTGCTCCAGCTCAGCGGCGCCACGCTGCTTCTGCTGGATGAACCGACCGACAACCTCGACCTGCACTCCGCTGAGGCCCTGGAGCGGGCCATCGACCACTTTGAAGGAACGGTCCTGGCTGTCACCCACGATCGCTGGTTTGCGCGGACGTTCGACCGGTTTATGGTGTTTGGTTCCGACGGCAAGGTCTACGAGTCCCCGGAGCCGGTCTGGGACGAGAAGCGGGTCCAGCGGGTCCGCTGACCGGTGCGCACAGGCTAAAACGCCAAACGATCAAAAATTGATATCATTTGATCATGAAGACGGAAGAGCGGCACCGGGCAATCGCCGCGCTCCTTCGGCAGCGGGTGGAAATAAGTGTTGAGGAGCTGACGACGGCCTGCGCGGCGTCCGGAGCCACGATCCGCAGGGACCTCGACGTCCTGGCCGCGAATGGTGTCCTCAAACGGATCCACGGCGGGGCAAGGAGCCTGATCGGCCATGGCGAGAACCCCGGCTACGGCCAGCGCGAACTTGAGGACCACGACGCAAAGCGGCGCATCGGCGCTGCAGTGGCGGATTTGATCCGGGACAGGGAGCACCTCTGGCTGGACAGTGGTAGCACCGCCACGGAGGTGGCCCGTGCCCTGGCCGGACGTGAAATAACGGTGATGCCCATGGGCCTGCAGGCACTCAACGCTGTTGCTTTGGCGGAGGGTGCGGCGGTTTCCCGCACCGGGTTGCTCCTGCCAGGTGGGAGCCTGGTGCCAGGAGAGCTCGGCTTCCGTGGTCCCATGGCCGAAGCCAATATCAGGTCGCTGCGGTTCGACACCGCCGTCCTCACCCCCTGTTCCGTGGATTTCCAGGATGGCCTGTTGGCCCACGACCTTGAGGATGCCGCCGTCAAACGGGCAGGCATCGACTCTGCGGCCCGGATCATCCTCGCGGCCAGTGCAGCCAAATGGCACGCCTCGGCAAGGGTCCTGGTCGCCGGCCTCCAGCAGGTGGACGTGGTGGTCACGGACCGGACATTCAGCGCGGCGGAACGCGCACAACTCGACGGATATCCAGTGGAAGTAGTGAACGTATGAGCACCAAGACAAACGACTCCCCGGATGCTGCGGTGAAGGCGGCCGCGCTGGCCACCTTCGTGGTGTTCGGAATCAACGGCCTGGTGTTTGCCAGCTGGGCTGCCAGAATCCCGGCCGTCACCCAAACCCTCCAGATCACCTCCGGGCAGATGGGAACCCTGCTCTTGTGCACCGCCGTTGGCTCGCTGCTGGCGCTGCCCACGGCCGGGCTGGTGGTGGGCCGGATCGGCACAGCCAACACAGTCCGTGTGGGCGGCCTGGTGGCCGCCCTCGCCGGAACCGGGATCGCCTTCTCGCTGTCCGCTGCCTCGATTCCAGGCACCGCCGTCTCCCTGTTTTTCTTCGGCATAGCCGTAGGGCTCTGGGATGTTGCCCAAAACATTGAAGGCGCCGATGTTGAGCACCGGCTCCGGCGCACCGTGATGCCCCAACTGCATGCGGCCTTCAGCGGCGGGGCATTTATTGGCGCCCTGGTCGGTGCAGGGCTTTCGACCATCGGTGTGGACCTTCCGCTGCACCTGCTGGTGATCGTGGCTGTGGTGCTGGTGGTCACCATGGTCGCTCCACGTTACTTCCTGCCGCACATCAGCACCGCGACTCCCGTCGGTGAGCCGAAGCCCGCCAAGGGCCCTTCCGCCTGGCGTGACAGCCGCACCCTGCTCATCGGTGTGGTGGTTCTCGGCGCCACCCTGACCGAAGGTGCAGGCAATGACTGGATCGCCAAGGCCTCCGTTGATGGACTGGGCACCTCGGAGTCCACCGGGGCATTGATGTTTGCGCTCTTTGTGCTGGCCATGACCGCCATGCGCTTCCTGGGCGGCCGCGTGATCGACACGTACGGCCGGGTGGCCGTCCTGCGCGCCAGCATGGCGGCCGCTGCGGCGGGCCTTTGCCTCTTTGTCCTCGCCGGGAACATCTGGCTCGCGGCAGCAGGTGCCGCCCTGTGGGGCGTAGGCGCGGCACTCGCCTTCCCCATGGGGATGTCGGCGGCCGCGGACGATCCCCGCCGGGCGGCAGCCCGGGTGTCAGTGGTGTCAACCCTGGGCTACGTCTCCTTCCTGGCAGGCCCCCCGCTGCTCGGCTACCTGGGTGACGTCACGGGAATCCACCGGGCGCTGCTTGCCATCCTCATCCCGATCCTGGTTGCCCTTGTTTTGGCCAAGGCTGCCAAGCCCCTCAAGATTGAGCCGGGAACACCCACCAGCTAGCCACGCCAGCCGCGCGTGCCCCGTTGCCTTCCCGGCAGCCGGGGACGCGGCGGTAGGGTGAAGAAATGCAGAGCAAAGCGCGGGCCGGGCACCGGTGGATCAGCCGGCTGGATAGATACCTTGTCCGGCATGTTTCGGACCTGCCCGGCGGAAACCATGACGCGTTCTTCCGTAGGCTCTCCGCTGCCGCCAACAACGGCAAGCTCTGGATGGGCGCCGCAGCCGTGATGGCAGCCTTCCCAGGCCGCCCGCGGCGTGCCGCCCTCCACGGACTCATCGCCCAGGGCGTGGCATCGGGCGTCACCAATATTGTCTTCAAAACCCTTTTGCCGCGGAGCCGGCCATTACCGGAACACCTGCCGGTGTTCCGGTTCGTCCACCCCCAGCCCACCAGTTCGTCAATGCCCTCCGGGCACTCCGCCTCAGCGGTGGCGTTCGCGGTCGGCGCAGGACTGGTCAAACCGGGGCTTGGTGCCGCGCTGGCTCCAGCAGCGGTTGGCGTCGCCTACTCACGGGTGCACACCGGCGCGCACTGGCCGTCGGACGTGGTGTTTGGCTCCGCGATCGGCGCTGCCGCAGCCATGGCAACCCGGCGGTGGTGGCCGGTGCGCCCGCCCATCCCCGCCCTCACCAGGACGGCGGCCCCGGCCCCCAGGCTGCCCGCCGGCGAAGGCCTCAGCATCGTGGTCAACACGTTGGGCGGATCGTTTACTGCGGAAACAGCAGGCGCGCTCCACGAAGTATTCCCTAAGGCGCATATAGTGACCGTTGAAAGCGGGCAGGACCTGGCGGAGCAAATCGCTGCTGCGGCCGACAACCCCGGAACCCTGGCTCTCGGGGTGTGGGGCGGAGACGGAACCGTCGGCACTGCGGCCGCAGCCGCCGTCGAACGGGGCCTCCCGCTCCTGGCCCTGCCCGGCGGAACCCTGAACCATTTTGCCCGCGACGCCGGCATCGGCAGCCTCCGGGATGCGCTGGCAGCGGCAACGGAAGGCCACGCGGCCCTGGCAGACGTGGGATTGGTTACGGCCGAGCGCGGCCTCGCGACAGACCCGGAGGTGATCCGGCTGACCATGCTCAACACCTCGAGTGTGGGCCTCTATCCCAACCTTGTGCGGCGGCGCGAGCAACTGCAGCCGGCATTGGGAAAGCCGCTGGCCGGCGTGGTTGCCATGTTCCGGACCTTCGCGGCCGGGACCCCCACCACCCTGACGGTTGACGGCATCCGGCACAAGGTGTGGATTGCCTATGTGGGCAGGGGCAGGTTCTACCCCCGCGACCACGCGCCCCTGGTCCGGCCGGTGCTCGATGACGGCGTGCTGGACCTCCGACTTATCACCGCAGATGAGTCCTTCGCCCGGCTCCGGCTCCTGTGGTCGGTGCTGACCGGAACCGTTGCAAGCTCCCGGATCACGCACCTGCAGGAGGCCACGGAGGTGCACATCGATGCCGGGGGTGCACCCATGGCCCTGGCGGTGGACGGTGAGGCGCTGGCGGGCGTGCGCGCAGTGGCCTACAGCGTCCGGCCACGCGCCCTGACGTACTATTCGCCGCAGCCGTAATCCCCCATGCTGCCGGCTCCGGCGGCATCCTCATCCAAGCGGAGTACCCTGATTCGGCCCTGAATCATCCCTGAGACCGGCGCGAAAGCGGGCGGGCGTCGGTAGCGTAGGAACCACACCACCGTCTTCACACGAATCCGGCAGCCCCGCTGCCGGCCGGAGGAACCATGATAGAGGCACACGACCTGACCAAGACCTATGGCAGCAAGACTGCCGTGGGTGGGGTCAGTTTCACCGTCAGGGCCGGGCAGGTCACCGGATTCCTGGGACCGAACGGCGCAGGCAAATCCACCACGATGCGCATGATCATGGGGCTGGACCGACCCACGTCCGGCTCCGTCACCGTGAACGGCCTGCCGTATGCGCAGCACAAGGCGCCCCTGCACGAGGTCGGTGCGCTGCTGGACGCCAAGGCCGTCCACACCAGCCGCAGCGCCTACAACCACCTCCTGGCCATGGCCGCAACGCACGGTATTGCCAAGTCCAGGGTCCGCGAAGTCATCGAGATGACCGGACTGGACGCCGTAGCCCGCAAAAAGGCCGGCGGATTCTCCCTCGGCATGGGGCAACGCCTGGGCATTGCCGCCGCCCTGCTGGGCGACCCCCAGACCCTCATCCTGGACGAGCCGGTCAACGGGCTGGACCCGGAGGGTGTGTTGTGGGTCCGCAACCTGGTCCGCTACCTCGCCTCCCAGGGCAAAACCGTGTTCCTCTCCTCCCACCTGATGAGCGAGATGGCACAGACCGCCGACCACCTGGTGGTCATTGGCCGAGGCCGCATCATCGCAGACGCACCCGTCAAGGACATCATCGCCGGGACCCGGCAGACCCGGACCCTGGTGCGGACCGGCGAGTCGCACCAGCTCTCCGCGCTCCTCGCGGGCAACGGCGTCACCGTTGACCAAAGCGAGCCGGAGACACTTACCGTCACCGGTCTTGAGCCGCGCCGCATCGCCAAGCTGGCGCTCGATAACGGCGTCCTCATCTACGAGCTCACCCCACAGGTTTCGTCCCTGGAAGACGCCTACTTCGACCTCACCAAGGACGAAGTGGAATACCACTCGCATCTGACCGGGGGGCCCGCAGCGGCCGTTCCGGCCACGGCAGGAAAGTAGCCACGATGAGCACCACCACACAAACTTCCCCGGCCCCCACGCGCTCGGCGGCCGCCGCCCGGCACGGCCTGACCTTCGGCGGCGTGCTCCGCTCCGAATGGATCAAGCTGTGGAGCCTGATGTCCACCCGCATCCTGATCCTGCTGACCCTGGTGGCCACCATCGGCGTCGGTGTCCTGACCGCCTGGGTCCGTTACAACATCCTTGATTCCATGGTGGCCGGCGCCCGGGAACAGGGGATTGAGCCGTCGTCGGACATGCTGGAGCAGTCAATGCCGCCGGGATCAGGGCTGGACCTCTACAACCTGCCCAACGCCGGCCTGCAGGTCGGCATCCTGATCTTCGGGGCCCTTGCCGTCCTGTTCATGGCCTCTGAATACGCCACCGGAATGATCCGCTCCACCATGAGCGCCGTACCGCGCCGCACTCCGGCGTTCCTGGCCAAGGCAATCATCCTTGCCGTGGTTTCCTATGTCATCACCACGGTGGCCGGCGCGGTCACCTTCCTGCTGTCCCTGCCGATGTTCCAGGGCCTGGGCGTGGATCTGTCCTGGTCCACTGACGGTGTGATCTACAGCGTCTTCACCGGGGGCCTCTACGTGGCGGGTGTCGCTTTGATCGGACTGTCACTCGGTACACTGCTGCGCAACTCCGCCGGCGGCATCACCGTTCTGGTGGGGATTTTCTTTGTTATCCCCATTGCCTCAGGCTTCGCTTCGCTGGTCCCGGGGGACTTCTGGAAATACGTTCCCCAGTACATCCCCAGTGAAGCCGGCGGCCGCTTCCTGGCCATCGGCGAGATCGACGCCTACATCGATCCCTGGCAGGGCGGCCTGATCTTCCTCGGCTATGTGCTGCTGTTCCTGGTCCCGGCACTGCTGGTCCTCAAGAAGCGCGACGTCTGACCGGCACCGCACCGTGAACACCGCAGGACCCGCAAAGGACGCGCCGGCCAGCCAGGCTGACGCGTCCTTTGCCGAGCTTACCGCCAGGCGGCGGGGACGCATCCGCGGCTTCCTGTACCGCCGGCCCAAAGCCATGGATGCTGTGGTTTCCGCCAGCTACACCCTGGTGGTGGCCCCCACCGTGGTGGATGCCGTCCGGTCCGGCAACTGGCTCGCGGCGGCCCTGCTGGTCGGGGTGAGCGGGGCCATGCTCCTGCGCCGCCGCTACCCTGTGGCGCTGGTGGCGCTGGTGGCGGTGGTGGAGGTTGCCGTCACGATGCTGCATCCGTGGGGCTCCAACGTTTCAGCGGGGCTCTGGTTCTCGCTGTACGCCGTTGCTGTGGTTCACAGCCGGAGGTTCGCACTCATCACGATGGCCGTTGCCACAGCGCCGCTGGCCCTGCTTTACCTCCTGGCCGCCGTTGGACCCATCGAGGAACGCCTGGTACCGGCGGCTGCTGCAGCGTCCGGTGACTTCCAGCTGATCACCAGCATTGCCACCGGCGCCACCATTGCACTGTCCAACGTCATTGCCACCGGCATCGGCATCGGCGTCCGGCAGCGGCGCGAACACGAACAGGAAGTGGCTGCCTGGGCCGCGCGGGCCGCGCAGCTGGCCTCCGTCAACGAACGGAACCGGATCGCACGCGAGATGCACGACGTTGTTGCCCACTCCCTGACGGTGATGGTCAGCCTGTCGGACGGGGCCGCCGTTGTGGTCCGGAAGGATCCTGCCCGCGCCGGCGACGTGCTGGGGGAGTTGTCCAGGACCGGACGAACAGCACTGGCGGATATGCGCCGGGTGCTTGGTGTCCTCCGGGACGACGCCGGCAAGGCAGCGCCCCGGCAGCCGCTGGCATCCGGCGACAGCCTTGCCAAACTGCTGGACGGCTTCCGGACGGCAGGCCTGCCGCTGCACTTTTCCCACACGGGCCCCGCACTGCCCGCAGATGCCGCCTTCCAGCTCACCGTGTACAGGATTGTGCAGGAATCCCTCACCAACGTGTTGCGGTACGGCAGGTCGCTGGGGCGGGTGGAGGTCAACATCGTCCGGTCCGGTGGCACGGTTACCATTGACGTGCTCGACGACGGCGCCGTCGCCCAGCCCGCCAACGAGCCTGGGCTGTCCGCCGGTTCGTTCGGTTCGGGGCAGGGCCTGGCGGGCATGGCGGAGCGGGCACGGATCTATGCGGGCACCGTTGAAGCCGGCCGCAGCAGCCGCGGCTGGCGGGTGCACGCCGTGTTGTCCTGGCCCGGAGAGCATCCCGAACTGACGAGCCGTCCCTCTGAACTGCAAGGCAAAGCATGACTGACAACGCCCTTATCTCCGTCCTGCTGGTGGATGACCAGCCGCTGCTGAGGATGGGGTTCCGCCTCATCCTCGAGGGCGAGGACGACCTGCATATTGTGGGCGAAGCCTCCGACGGCGCCGAAGCGATCCGCCGGGTTCAGGAGTTGAACCCGGATGTGGTGCTCATGGACGTGCGGATGCCCGTCCTTGACGGCATCGAGGCCACCCGCGCCATCACGGCTGCAGGCTCCTGCGCCCGGATCATCATCCTGACCACGTTCGATGTGGACGAGTACGCCTTTGCCGGGCTGCAGGCCGGAGCGTCGGCGTTCCTCCTCAAGGACGCCGCGCCGGAAGAACTCATCCACGCCGTGCGGGTGGTGGCCAGCGGGGACGCGGTGGTGGCGCCCCGGGTCACGCAGCGGCTGCTGGAGACGTATGTGCGTGGCGCTGCCCGGCCGGCGCCGGCGGCAGCGGCTCCCGATCCGCTCCTGGCCGACCTCACGCCGCGGGAGACCGAGATGCTCGAGGCCATGGCGGAAGGCCTCTCCAACGCCGAGATCGCCCACCGCTACTACCTTTCGGAGGCCACGGTGAAGACCCACGTGCGCCGGATCCTCACAAAACTCCACCTCCGGGACCGGGTGCAGGCAGTGGTTTATGCCTATGAGACCGGACTGGTGGTCCCGAGCAACCCCGACTACTGAGGGTAACGGCACCCCCTAGACTCGGTAGATGGCTATCTTTTCCTCCGCTACAGAGCACATCCAGGACCTTGGCGCCTACGTCAGCGCCTCGCCGTCGAGCTTCCACGCCGTGCACGAGGCGGGCCGGCGACTTGAAGCTGCGGGTTTCGCCCGGCTGGATGAGCTTGAGCCGTGGGATGGGGGTGCCGGCTCCTTTTTCATCATCCGGGACGGGGCACTGATTGCCTGGGTGGTCCCCGGGAACGCCGGACCCACCACCGGGTTCAACATCCTGGGGGCGCACACGGATTCGCCGTCCTTCAAGCTCAAGCCCAAACCCACAACGGGCGCGCACGGCTGGCTGCAGGCGGGCGTGGAAGTTTACGGCGGGCCGCTGCTGAACTCCTGGCTTGACCGGGAACTGCAGCTCGCCGGCCGGCTGGTGATGCTGGACGGCACCGAACACCTCACCGCCACCGGCCCCATGCTCCGGTTCCCGCAACTGGCCATCCACCTGGACCGGGCCGTCAATGACGGGCTCACCCTGGACAAGCAGCGCCACATGAACCCGGTCTGGGGCCTGGGCGCCCCCGGCGACGTTGACCTCCTCGGCGTCCTCGCCGCCCGCGCCGGCGGTGGTTCGGTGGACCCTGCTGCCATTGGCGGGTACGACGTCGTTATTGCAGACACGCAGGCGCCCGCGGTTTTCGGCGTCAACAGTGAATTCTTTGCCTCCGGCCGGCTGGACAACCTGTCCGCCACGCACGCGGGTCTGGCGGCGCTGATGGCGCACGCCGCGGCCGCTGCCGTCCCCGGCGCTCCGATCGCCGTCCTGGCCGCTTTCGATCATGAGGAAATCGGGTCCAACTCCCGTTCGGGTGCCTGTGGACCCATCCTCGAGGACGTGCTGGTGCGCATCTCCGACGGCCTCGGGGCCACCGTCAGCCAGCGCCGGCAGGCGCTGGCGGCATCGTTCTGCGTCTCGGCCGACGCCGGGCATGCAGTCCACCCCAACTACGCCGAACGGCACGACCCCGCCAACCACCCTGTCCTCAACGGCGGCCCGCTCCTGAAAATCAACGCCAACCAGCGGTACGCCACGGACGCTGCGGGGGCCGCCTTCTGGGCCCGGCTGTGCGCCGAATCCAGCGTCCCGTACCAGGAATTTGTGTCCAATAACGTGATGCCCTGCGGGTCCACGATCGGTCCGCTGACTGCCACCCGGCTGGGAATCCGCACGGTGGACGTGGGGGTGCCGCTTCTCTCCATGCACTCGGCACGCGAACTGTGCGGCGTCGAGGACCCCCGCCGGCTGGCTGCCGTTGCGGAGCGTTTCTTCGGCACTGCCGCGTAGGGGACGGACGGCCACTTCAGGCGCTCCACAAAGATGGTGCGGATACCCACACGCACCGTGATTCCTGCTAGGAACGCCGGATCACGGTGCCTACGGTTAAAAAGTACGGATGCCCTGAGGGCATGTGGTTCCCGGTTCCGGGCCGCATGACGGTGGATACGCCACCCGCGGGACGCCGGTAACAACTACCTGAACGCGACAGACAGGCACCGGCGAGCCGGTGCTGATGGCAGGACAAGGGCAGTGCAGACCCCGATTCCCGCCGCTGCGTGGTTGTACCGCGACAATGGAGCCGAAAATGAAGTCTGCACCCGGAAAATTTTCCCGGTTTATTCCACCACGTCCCGGGCCGGCAAGGCGATGACCGGGACCCTGGGCGACCTGATCCCGCCCGACAAGCGTGTTCTGTGGGTCTCCTCGTGTGGCGGGCACCTGGCCGAACTCAAAAAGATGGCAGACCTCTATCCCGAGCTTGACTCAAGGTCCATGTGGGTCACCTTCAATACTCCCCAGGCCCGGTCCATGCTGTCAGGCCACAATGTGCAGTTCATCCCGTCAATAGGCACCCGGGATGCATGGGGGACGTTGCACACGATCCTGGCCGCATACAGGATTCTTCGCAGTGGTTCGTACCACTACGTAGTGAGCACCGGGGCGGCCGTGGCAGTTTCCTTCCTGCCGCTCGCTGCCTGGATGGGAGTCCAGGCCCTGTACGTGGAGAGCCTCGCGAGAACTCATGCCCCGTCCGCCACCGGGCGGCTCCTGCGACTTTTTCCGGGCGTCCAGACCTATACCCAGTATGAACGATGGGCGAATGACAGGTGGAAATACTCTGGATCTGTGCTGGACAACTGGGACACCCGGTTACGCGGGCGGCGCACCGCCGTCAGGAACGTGTTTGTCAGTTTGGGGACCATCCAGCCCTACCGGTTCGACCGGGCGGTCGATGCGGTCAGGGCGGTGTTGCCCGACGATTGCTCCGTAACGTGGCAGCTTGGGGCGACCTCACGCGACGACGTGCCTGGAACAACGCACCGCGAGTTGCCTTGGGAACAGATGGGGCAGCTCATCCGGGACTCGGACGCGTTTGTCTGCCACGCCGGGGTCGGATCGGTTCTGCAGGCGCTGGATAACGGCGCCGTTCCTTTGCTGGCGGTGCGTTCCGCTCGACAAGGGGAGCACGTGGATGATCACCAGGAACACTTTGCCCGGGAAATCCTGCGCCGCGGCTTAGGCAGGATTCTGCCGTTGTCCGGTGATGCGGGCGGCGCCCTGCAACAGATAGCCCAGTGGGAGCCCCTCCGGCAGGAAGAACTGGAAGCTGCCCGGGAACTTCCGCCCTTGCCGGTCCTGGAGAGCCAGCTTCGAAGTTTCCGCTACCGGGGCCCGGGGCAGGCAAAGAGAACCGCTGTTCCGGCAGCTCCGCACCGTGGGCGATCGGCGGATCCGGCAGCTGCCGTGGCGTCCACTGCCGGTACGGTAAGCGAACGGCAACTGCGTGCCGCAGGGGAGGCCGACTCCCCCGTGCCGCACCACAAAGCTCAGGCGGACTCCCACAATGTCGGCCTGCATGGCTAGTGAACGCGGGTAGCCGAGCCTACGGTTGGGAACTACAGATGCCAGCCGGAACACTGCCCCGGGTTCGGGGCCGCGGTTCCATCCCCGGCCGGCCATCAGTAACAGAATATCCAAACACCACAACCACGTGCCGGGCAGCCGGCACCTTCGGCCAGGCAGTGCAGACGCCAGGTAAGGCCGGAAGGTGATTGTGCCGCGCGCTTGGAGCAAAACATGAAGTCTGCACACGGTGAACCGCCCAGCCGGAATACGAAGCCGGATCGGCCCGCGCTGACCGGACACAACGGGTTGCCCGGTTTCACACCGGCGACGGACTATGCGGACGTTGCTGTCATCGTGGTGACGTTCAACAACGAATCCGACGTGCCACAGCTGCTGGCAAGCCTTCGCTGCGAGACTGAGGACCAGTCCATCAAGGTCATCGTCGCGGACAACTCACCGGCGCCTGCCACATTGGACGTGCTCTCCCTTCAAAGTGACGTGCTTTCGTTTTCAACGGGCGGCAATCTGGGCTACGCCGGAGGCATCAACCGGGCCATGGAGTTGGTTGGCGAAGCCGGCAGCATTCTCGTTTTGAATCCGGATCTCTGGGTGGAACGGGGTTCGATCAAGACCCTGCGGCAACGCCTGACTGACTCGGGGGCCGGCGTTGTGGTCCCCGCACTCCTTGACGCAGCCGGTGAGCTGCACCGTTCCCTGCGGAGGGAGCCGGGCCTGCTTCGCTCCCTGGGTGATGCCTTGCTGGGAAGCAGGTTCCAGGGCCGGCCCGGGTGGCTGTCAGAGACTGTTTACGACGACGGCAGTTACACTCATCCGCATCCCGTGGACTGGGCGACCGGGGCGGCTTTGCTGATAAGGCCCGACGTGGCGGCTTTGGTCGGACGCTGGGACGAGCAATTTTTCCTCTATTCGGAGGAAACGGATTTTTTCCGTCGCGTTCGGCTCGGTCGTGCGGGGGTCTGGTTCGAACCGGCCGCCCGAATGCGCCACAGGGAGGGAGGCTCCGGAAGTTCCCCAGCACTCACGGCCTTGCTGGCAGTCAACCGGGTCCGGTACGCACGGAAGTACGGGCACGGAATGTATTCGACCTCCGTTCACGTCATAGTGGGCTTTGCGGAGCTTGTCAGGGCCTGGCAACCTGCGCACAGGCGGGCCTTGCACGCTGTTCTGCGTTCACGGACATGGGCCATGCTTCCCCACGCCGTTCAGTACCCTGATCCCGGACTGCCGGAAAATTTCCCCTGCGGCGCCGTTATCATTCCCGCCCATAATGAAGTGGCAGTCATCAGGCGGACGTTGGCATGCCTTGCCAGGCCCCTCGGGACCGGGAAGGTCCAGGTCATTGTGGCCTGCAACGGCTGCGTCGATGGCACCGAAGCTGCAGCATCATCCGTTCCGGGTGTGGAAGTCATCCGCGTGCAGGAACCGTCGAAGGTGGCGGCGCTCAACGCCGGCGACCGGGCGGCGACGCTGTGGCCACGGATCTACCTGGACGCTGACATAGAAATCTCCGAGGAAGCCCTCCGGCTTACGTTTGAGGAGCTTTCCTCCGAGGACGCACCGTTCGCGGCCAGGCCGGCATTCCGATACGACTTCAGGGAAGCGAGCCACGCTGTGCGGTCCTACTATCGCGCGAGGAGCCGGATCCCCGGCACGTCGGCGGCGCTTTGGGGGGCGGGCGTTTACGGCCTCAGCGAACGCGGACACGATGTCCTCGGCGAGTTTCCTGCGGTCACAGGCGACGACTATTACATCGACCGGCTATATGGGGCGGACGAGAAACGCGTCCTCGACTGCGATCCGGTACTCGTTCGGACGCCGCGGTCCACAAAGGCCCTCGTGGGGACCCTCCGGCGGGTCTACCGGGGGAACAGCGAGCAGGCCGGAGCCGGTCCGTCCGGTGCGCGGGACACGATGAAGGGACTGCTCCGCTCCATCCGTGGGCCGATATCGGCCGCGGACGCACTGGTCTACACCTGTTTTGCGCTGGCCGGACGAGGGGAACCACGGTCTTCGCGGGCCGTGCGATGGCATCGCGATGAAAGCAGCAGGGCTTCCTGATGCCGCGGGACGGGACGCGCGGGCCGCGCAAAGACGAAGCCGGGCAGGCTCCCAGGGTCCTGCTGGTGAAAAGCCGGGGACGATCCCGCACGGACAACGCGGAGCGGGCAATCCGGCAGCGGGCTGGCGAGGAGCCCCGCAGCCTGCTTCTGGAAGAGGTCCTCGGCTGCGACGTTCTGGACGAGTTCGAGGTGACCGGTATGGCGGGCTGGCGTGGGCGCGTCTACAAGTTCCTCCCATATTTTGTGGCCCAGGCGATGGAGGCAGCTCTTCGAAGCAGGTCTTATGACGTGGTGGTGACGTGGTCCGAGCGGCATACGGTGGCCGTTGCAGCCCTCTTTGCCTGCTTCCGGGTGCGGACCCCGCACCTTGCACTGATGTTCTGGATGTCGAAACCTTCCGTCCGTATCCCGCTCAGGATCTTTCGCTCCGGCGTCGACCGCATCATCACCTGGAGTTCCCTCCAGCGCTTCCTCGCCATCGAAAACTCCGGTTTCAGTCCGGAGGATATCGTCCTGGTCCACCACCCCGTTGACCAGGAGTTCTATCATCCGGGCAGCGATGAGCAAACCATCATCTTTTCGGCAGGGTCCACTGAGCGCGATTTCCAGACGCTCGTTGAGGCTGCCCGGGGACTCAAAATTCCGGTTCGAATTGCAGCATCCCTGGTGGTTACCCACGACGGACTCCGGACGGCCACGAAGGACGTCCGTGGTCAGTTGGGAGATTTGGCGGATCTGGAGGTTGGACCCCTGACACCGGCCGAGCTCCGGGCATCCTATGCGGCGGCGAAAGTGGTGGTTGTTCCCTTGCTCCCCTCCGACATCGATGCAGGGGTGAACGTAATCCTCGAAGGGATGGCCGCTGGGCGCCCGGTCATCGCGTCCAGGACACGAGGCCAAATTGATGTGATCCGGGACGGAGAGAACGGACTTCTGGTTCCGCCCGGCGATGTTGCCGCCCTCAGGGCCGGCATCGAGTACGTCCTCAACGACCCGGCAGCGGCGGCCGTCCTAGGGCGCAGGGCAAGGGCTTACGTCGAAGCAAACCATAGGCTCGAGGACTTCGTAGAGCAGATCCGGGAAAATACTGAGACCCTGGCGGCTACAAAGCCCCGACGGATTCTGACGATTCCCGGCAGGTGAGAAGAATCCCGGCAAACATCCGACGATATTGGATTGGAGGACTACGTGAACAGCATAAGTTTATGTATTTCGACATATAATCGAGTTGATGACCTGACCCGGTTGATTTCAAGCGCACTCATGCAGGTGCCGAAAGTTCCCATTATTGTTTATGATGATGCATCCTCGGATACGACCGCGGAAATTGTTCGAACGCAGTTTCCGACAGTCAGTGTCATTGCGGGAAAAAATAATGTTGGACTTATAGCCGCCCGGAATATCTGCATCCGGGAGGCGTCCACTCCATTTGTTATTATCCTGGACGATGATGCCTTTTTTACTTCCCCGAAAACGGTTCAACAAACTCTCGATGACTTCAGCTCCGAACGGATCGGGGCTGTTGCCGTCCCATTCACCGAGAATGGCGTGCTTATGCAGGGTGAAACAGCCGGACCCTCGATTGGACTGGCCAGGTCCTTCATCGGCGCCGCGCATGCTGTCCGGCGGGATGCGGTCCTCGCCTGCGGCGGCCTGCGTGAATCCTACGGCTTCTACTGCGAGGAATCAGACCTGGCCATTCGGTTCCTGGCGGCTGGACTGGTTGTCAGGCACGGCTCCGCCGATCCGGTCACACACTGCCCCAACGCGGACCGTAAACCGCTGCTGCGGCGTCAACTCAGGTGGCGGAGTGAATTCCGGTTCAAGTACTGCCATACGCCGGCATTGCTTCTAATACCTGTGCTGGGCAGCCATTTGGCTCTGCTCGTGTTCCGGTGCAGCCAGTTTGGCGGCCTGGCTGCAACGCTCAAGCTCGGGTACAGCACCTGGCGGGATGTCATCAAGTCGCGGCACGAACGAAAGGGCGTGGGTTTCCGGACCTATTTCCTGTGGCGCCGGCTGGCAGAGAGCCCCCGGCTTACCCTGGGCGACATTGACGACGTGCCCGCAGTGCGCCGGGCCCTCGAAGGCAGTGACTCCTTCGCCGTTCAATGAACGGCAGGGGCACCCTGGGACAGGGCAGCACACGACAAAGTTGCTGTGGCTACCCACATTTCCAGCCCGCGGATCTGGTGGGTCCAATCCCTGAACGATAGCTTAACAAATCAGGGAGTTACCCATTTGTGCCACAGCGGAACTCGAATTGCGGTGAAGTATGGACCTGGTTGGATCTCCGGACGTCGATCACGTTCTTCTCACGCGTTTTAATCTGCCGTCAAAAGGCTACGAGGGCATTGTTCGAGCCAGGAGTGGATGGCTCCTGGAGCGTGCTGATCTCTTTGAAAAGTATTGCCTGCCCTCGGTGAGTGGACAAAGCCGAAAACCCTCCGCATGGATTATCTATCTTGATCCCGCGAGTCCCGTGTGGCTGATCGACCGCATGAAGCAGTTAAACGCCGACACGGTGTTTTCGCCGATATTCCGGAGCGAAGTCTCGCGAAGTGAGTTGCTGTCCGATATTGCCGGAGTCCTGGGATCACCGAAAGAACTGCTTCTAACCACAAACCTGGACAACGATGACGGACTGGCATGCGATTTTGTAGAGCGGCTTCAGGCGGTGGGCCCGGTTGATCGTGCAACGGCGATCTATCTCACCCGGGGATTGATCAGCGCAAGCAAAGGAATCTACCTGCACGAAGACCGGGACAATGCATTCTGCTCCGTGCTGGCGCCTTGGCCTGACGCCAGGACCTGTTGGGAGGATTGGCATAATCACCTCAAATATTCCATGCCCGTGGTCCGCCTTCGGGGTGACCCTGCCTGGCTGCAGGTGATCCATGGGACCAATGTCAGCAACCGGGTGCACGGACGACGCATCTCACCCACAGGGTTTCTGGACCGATTTCCGGTCCTGGGTCAGGATGCAAAAATTCCCACCCCAATCCAGCTTTTGGCGGACCGCGCGATTTCCGCACCGGGACGGAAAATCCGTGAATCCTTGCGCCGGTTGGCCAAGACAGTAATCCAGGGCACCTCCGGCCGGTCGCGGCTCGATGGCCTCAGGGTCTGGCGGGCAACCCTTACGGACGGTGTTCGTTCACGGGTCCTGCTCCGGAGAAATTCCTAGCCGGCTGGAGCCAGGTGATCAATCGCTGCGTTTCAAATGGAAATCTAATCGAAAGCGGTATTGGATAATGTGGTTGCGCGACATGATCTCGAGCCTGTTGCGGCGATGGTACGTCATTGCTGCACTGTTGCTGTTGACTGTTGGGCTTTGCTTGGTGGTCAAGCAGTCGTTTCCTTCAACATACCGGGCCCACGCGAGCCTGGTCCTGATGCCGCCAACTTCCACGGTGGGCCCTGAGGGGAACCCATTCCTGTTTTTGACAGGGATGGGGCAGATACTCGACATCCTCGCAGTTGAAGTATCCACAGCGGATACTGCCCCGCCGTTTGGCCAGTTATACCCTGGCATGTCCTTCGTAACCGAACCAGACCGGGGCAGCAGCGGCTCCATCATCCGTGTCACAGTGGAGGGGGATGACCCGAGCCAGGTCATTCCCGCCCTGGAAGACGTTGTTGCTCTGGTTCCAAAGACGCTGACAGCCATGCAGGATGAGCAGCGGGTACCAACCCCGTCGCGTGTTGGTTTGATGACGTTGGTGATGGATGAGACTCCGACGGAAGACGCCAAATCGAAGTCGCTGTCAGTGGCCACCGCAGCGGCGGGCGGGTTTGCACTGAGCATCCTGCTGACGGGTTTTATTGATGGCCGGATGCTGGCCCGCGATGAGCGACGCGGCGCGCCAGTCAAGGACGGCTCAGCTTCCGATCTGCGAACCTTGCGACGCGCACGAAATCACAAACATGTGGACGCTGCCGTACCTGGACCGGGCACGCGCACGCCACCGGCCATCCCCCCGGTCGAGGACCGTTTGACGGTCGACGCCAAAGGTTAGGACCAACGGGTGAGGACAAATGAGATCCCGCGGGTTTCGGCCTCAATTGGCGGGGTCCTGGGCCTGGTCTCTTTGCGGAAATGGGCGGTCGTTGTCTTGGGCCTGTCCCTGACGGCGATGTCGGCGTTTCTGCTCGCCGGAGTTGGGCGAACCTACGGAACAACAGTGGAGCTGCTTTTTGTCGAACCCGGCAGGGGTTCTGTCGTCAGTGGTTCGGATGCGGCGCTTCCGTCCCTCGTTGACTTCGCCGGAATTGTCCAGCAAAGGATTTCGGAGGAGGGCAGCGCCGTTGAGCTGCCCTCGTCCACCGCAACGCTCTACGGCAGCGGTGTCCGCAATGGATACTCCATCACCCTCCCGAATACCGGAACACAATGGGCTGTCAGCTTCTCCCGCCCGGTGCTGGCCGTCCAGGTGGTCGGACCCAGCCCCCAGCAGGTCCGCCAGACCCTGGACCAGGTGATGACCTCGGTTGAACTGGAAGCACAGGGTCTGCAGGGGGGCAAGGGGGTACCACCGGGAGGCTACATCCAGGTCACACCATCGCCGGCGGCCCCGGTAGTTGTCGACCTTGGAAGCACCAAGCTGGGCCGCACCAAGGCAACCCTGGTTATCGGACTGCTGGGACTGACCCTCACCGCATTTTCCGCCAGCCGGATCGACCGCTGGCTCACGGCTTACAAACCGCGCTGGAGACACCCATGAGCGGTCAACAGCACGGCCGGCGGCGCACCCCGCGCGGGCAGGGGCTTACGCTCCGGCCCCCGGCGCGGTTTGATGCAGTGGATGTGCTGACGATTGGCATGATCCTGAGCTGCGCCATTCCGTCCAACCTGACCATCTCGGCACTTGGTTCAATCGGCAGACCCGGTCTTTTGTGGTTTCTTGGAGCGCTGTTGTGGTGGGGATGGCAACAAGTACAGCGGCCCTTTCCGCTTTTTGGCGGAAGTCAGCCGGCCCGCCGTTCACTGTTTATGTTCCTGTGTGCCGTTGCGGTCACTTATGCCGTCGCTAACTTTGCCGGGTTGGCCCCCGATGAGGCGCGTGCTGCTGACACCGGGTTGCTGCGGGCACTGAGTTGGGCCGGTCTCTTCCTTCTAGCCAACGACGGAGTGTTTGACCGCGGAAAACTTCTGGTCCTGCTGGACCGGGTTGTGCTGCTGGGAACGGCGATGGCCACACTGGGACTTGTCCAGTTCGTGACAGGACAGTCTTTTGTCTCCGCCATTTCCATCCCTGGCTTCAGCGAAGGAGTTGCCGCTGACAGCATCCATCTCAGGGCGGGTTTCCTGCGCGCCGCCGGTACAGCGACCCACCCGCTCGAGTACGGCGTGGTGCTGTGCATGTCCCTTCCCATCGCCGTGACTCTTGCCCTGAACGAACTTAAAGGCAGGAGCATCTTCCGCTGGATCTGTGTGGGAATAATTCTGGCGGCAGTTGCCCTTTCGGTTTCACGTTCGACGTTCATAGGCGTTGCCGTTGTTCTGATCGTGCTGCTCCCGAGTTGGTCCAGGACCTTACGCCTCCGGGCACTTCTTGTGTTCATGTTCGCCGGCGTCGCCGTGTACTTCCTGGTGCCGGGCATGGTGGGAACGGTGCGCGGCCTGTTCGAGGGGCTCTCCGGAGATTCAAGTACCCAATCCAGAACTGACAGTTATGGAGTTGTGCTGGAACTGGCCATCAGGAACGGGATTCTGGGGCGCGGTTTCGGTACGTTCCTGCCCAAGTACAGGATCCTTGATAATGAGTACCTGCTTATGCTGATTGATTCCGGCTTCCTGGGGCTGTTCACCTTCCTGCTGTTTATGCTCAGCGGCCTCTATTGCTGTTTCCGCGCCCGGGCGCTCCTGACTGACCCGCTGCTTTCCAGGCTGAGTATCGCTGTAGCCTCAGCACTCACTGCTGCCGGAGTGATGTTTGCCTTCTTTGACGCTTTGAGCTTTCCCATGGCCGGCGCATTCCTGTTCCTGATGCTTGGCATCGCCGGTGCTTTGTGGCGCATTGCGAGGAATGAGAAAGCCTCAACCGTGGTACTGCAGCTCCCACGAACAGACCCGATCCCTGAGCGGCGGCCGGTATGGCCGCTTCCGGGTGATGCACCCCTAAACCCGGATGAGGAGCGAGATCTTGATGTTGCCAAGCACTGAAGTGGGAGTACGCACACCGGTATCCATTATTTGTGTCTTCAATAGTCCGGACGTGCTCAGGGAATGCCTGACGGCGTCTGTGCACTCGGGATTGCCTGCGGCGCCGGATACCGAGTACCTGCCGGTTGACAATACGGCCGGTCAATTTCCTTCCGCCGGCGCCGCCCTCAATCACGGTGCGCGCCTGGCGGCCAACGACGTGGTGGTCTTTGTGCACCAAGACGTCTTCCTCCACTCCCTTGTTGCTCTGGAGGCCGCGGCGGGACTCCTTATGCGTGACACCTCGACGGGCATTGCCGGCGCAACAGGAGTAACACGTGACGGCAGGCAGCTTGGACTGATCCGCGACCGCGTGGTCTTTTCCGGCGAACCCCTCTCGGGGTTGACCGATGTCGACACCCTTGACGAGGTACTTTTTATGGCCCGGCGGCAACAAATCCTCCGCCACCCGCTCGCTGAAGTCCGTGACCTTTCATGGCACGCCTATGCGGTGGAGTACTGCGTCCGCATGCGGTCCCTGGGACTGAGGGTGTCGGCGGCCCCGATTCCATTGACCCACAACAGCCTCTCCACCAACGTGGACCTGCTGGCCGAAGCGCATGACTGGATCGCCAAGGCTTACCCGGAGCAGTTGCCGGTGGTTACCACGTGCGGCACCGTCCAGGCGCGGATGAAGGCCCCCGGAGTCCTTGCACGCATGGTGGGCACCCAGAAATGGCGGTATCGATGGCTTCGGGAATCACTGGCCGCCCACCGGCTCCGCAACGGTGCGCCGGCGGATGCCCCGACTGTACTTGGCGACATCCGCTGGGACATCGATTCCATCTGTTCCGCGGCGGATCTTGCCGAGGCGTATGTCATCAGTGCAGTGCCCGCTGGGGCAGGCCTTTCCGCCATCAGCTGTGCCGTGGAGCTGCCCCGCAGGAATGTGACGTTCAGGTTCGAGACCGCGGATCAGGCGTCACTGGTCCCGCTGGTTGCATCACAACCACTGGACCGTACAGTCGTTGTGACAAATGCGGGCTTTGCCGCTGTGGGCGAGGTTGCAGGTGCGTTGGCCGGCCGGAAGGTCCTTCTCGGGTTCGACGGTGACATCGGTGCGTGGCTTCTTACCGGACCTGGCGTCGACGCAGCGGTAGCAGGCTATCGTGGACGGCGGGCAACGCCGTTTGCCATGCGGGCGGGCTGAGCCGGCGCCGGGTATCTGCGATCCCGGCACGGACCCATTCCGGCAGCAGCCGCCAGGGCCCCAACTGCTGGGACTTCCGCAATGCCAACCAGTGCCGGATCCGCCCGGCAGGCCCGCGCAGGGTGAGAACGTCGGCCGCTGCGGCTCCAACACCCGAAAAACCTGTCCTGCTTTGGATCATGCCTACCAGCTGATCCAATGGTCCGTCCTGCCAAGGCGTCGCCCCCGTCACGACGGACGTACCGGCAGCCCGGGCTTTGGTGTAGATGGCGGATACCGTCTCCGCCCAGGCAGCTGGACTGTGGCCGGCAAGAACCGCCTCCCGGCTCGCTGTACCCCGGGCGGCCCTTAACGCGGGAGAGTCGGCCAGCGCCGCAAAGGTCTCAATGAACTCCTGCTCGGTTGCCGGGCTGAACAGCTCCTTGACCATGCCGGGCGAATCGGAGCCAAGTACCGCACACTCTTCCGGGTGGCCCCGGAAGGTCACCAGCGGCAGGCCATGCGCGCCGGCCTCCAGCAGGGAGGTCAGCGACGAAAACGGATAGGAATCAAGGTAAACGTCCGCAACGGACAGGAGGCCCTGCACCTCGGGAAGCCGGCCGAGGGCCCGGATCCGGCCACCGCTTGCCCCCGCAGCCTCCAACCATTGGCCTTCGGCGGCCGGACCGGCAACCAGGAGCCGCATTTCGGGGCGGTGCCGAATCAGGGCGGAGAAGAGCCCGATCAGGGATTCCTGGCCCACCGCACTGTACTTACTGCCTGCTGCCGCTGAAACAACCAGCAGTTCGCCGTCCGCCACGCCAAGCCGCAACCGGGCTGCCGAGCGTTGGAAGCCGTCAAGCCCCCCGGCAGGGGACAGCTCAAGCGGCCGGTTCGCCACCATGCACCGCTCAGGGGCTATTCCCCTCCGGCTGACGCTCAGGTCCCGGCCGCTTTGGCGCAGATTCATTGTCACGGTGGCGGCGGATGTACCAACCCAGAAGACGTGGTCTGCGTGGTTCACGTAAACCGCGGGCGGCGATCCCTCGAGCCCGAGGGCGAGGGCGGGCACCACATCGTACGGATGGGCGTGGACTATGACCACGTCGGCGGCACGGACGAACCGGCGCAGGGCCGCTGCCCGTCTAAGCAGGCCCCCGGGTCGACGGTCCAGCAGGAGCACATCGCTGGAATCGGGGAGATGAGCCGTGACTTTGGCCGGTATCTGCGCCATTCCCTGCCGCGTGAGCACCAGCTTGTGGCTTGACAGCGGATCTTCACGAATCCAGCGTGCGATGGACTGGGTATGGCCACCCGTGCCGTAGAGCTGGGTGGCCACGTGAACAATCACCTGCCGGCCCGGGGCCGCTGATTCCGGCCGCCCAACCGCGGCCGGAACGGAGGTTCTGATCCGGCTGATGAGGTCTTCAAGTTCCTTGCTGGCGAAAAGTCCCGCATGGTCGGTCCACGCGAAGCGGGCAGCCAGCTGCGCCTGGACTGCCGCGCGCTCCCAGGCTCCGGAATCCGCAAATGCTGCCGCGCTGCGAACGAGCTGGCAGAAGGTTTCCCTGTTCTGACTAGTCGTCGTCAAGGCCCCCGCTCCGTCCCATCGCCTTGAGCATCGAAATATCGGCACGTTTGATCCACAGCAGGCCAGCCATCATAGCGATGGCCGCAGCCGCTGAAATGAGTTGGGCGAACGGCGGTTGCAGTCCGGCCCTGTCCACAAGTATGGCGAAGCCGGACAGCAAGGCTGAACAGAGCGCCGGAAGCCAGCCTTGGCGCAGCATCCTGGCGGGTCCGATACCGGCCGTCCGCAACCGCCACAGATAGATGGGAAGCACCACGGCTGCCGCAACCAGGAACTGTGCCCTGGCAATCCCGGCAATCCCGTCAGCAGCGCCCAGGAGGAGGGCCGGCACCAGGGCCACGAGCCAGCACACCTGGATAGTGAGGATGGAACCGGTGAGACCCACCACCACCAGGTAGTCATAAATCAATTCAAAGAAAATACGCAGGCCCGCCAACATGGCGAGCCAGGTAAGGGCGGCCGCGGCTCCTGCCCAGGCGTCGCCATACACAAACTGGACAATGGGCCCGGCCTGGATTGCGAGCAGGGTAACGGCCGGGAAGGTTACGACCGTCAGGACACCTGTCAGGGCGGTGACTGTCGCCCGCATCCTCGGCGGGTCGTGCTGGAGCCGGGCCAGGGCAGCGGGTGCAACACTTCGCAGCGGCTGTGACAGGACGGAGACCGGCCAGCTGGCCAGGTTGAAGGCGAGGACATACAGGCCCAGCATGGTGGGGCCGAGGAGATTGCCGATCACCAGCTGATCAAAATAGCCCAGGCAAAAGACGATGATGCTGGTGCCGGCAAGCGGCAGGCCGAACCCGAGCAGGGGCTTCAGAAGCTTCCTGTCGAGGCCTGCACGCAGTGGCAGCGGTGACTTGACCACAAACATGATGCCGGAAACCACAGTTCCGGCCAGGCGTCCGATGGCCAGGCTCATGGCCCCGAATCCCGCGAGTGCGAGAACGATGGATATAACGGCGCCCAGCCAGACATTCACCTGGTCGATGGCCATTTTTGTTTTCTGGTCAAAGCTGCGCTGCAGGAGAGCGGCAGGTGTTGCGACGACGCCACTGATGGGGACGCAGCAGACCATCAGGCGAACGACGCCGGCGGCATCCGGATCGCCCATGGCAGCCGCAAACCAGGGTGCCGCCCACAGCCCTGCCAGGCAAAAGAGGCAACTGCTCAGGATTGAAATTGTGGTCACCGTAGGTGCGATATCGGCGGGATCACCCGGCCAGCGGACGATCGCCAGGCTAACGCCGAGCTCATTGAATGTCAGGACTGCAAGCAGCGCGACCATGGCGACCGCAAAAGTGCCGTAGGAATCCGGACCAAGGATCCGGGCAAGCAGGATTCCGATCCCCAGGGTTCCCAACTTGGCAACGCCGGTATTGAGCAGGCTCCACGCCAGGGCCGCAGAGGCTCCCGGTGCTTTGGCGGTAACCGGCGAAGCCGTTCCCGGCCCTTGCACCGGGGCGGTCATAGACTGCTCCGGACTGCTTTCAGGGCGTCGGCCACCCGCTCCTGCTGGTCCGGCGTGATGTGCGGGAACAGGGGGAGGGACAGGATCCGGCCGGCGGCTTCCTCGGCGACAGGAAAGGACCCCGGCCCCCGGCCATCGCCCGCGTACGCACCGCTCAAGTGAACGGGAACGGGATAGTGGATGCCGGCCTGGATCCCCCGGGCGAGCAGGCCGGCAAGCAGGGTATCCCGGTCCGGGACCCGGACCACATAAAGATGCCAGACGTCGGTGTTGCCGGGCGCTTCCGCGGGCAGTTCCACACCCGGGATGTCGGCCAGCAGGCACGCGTACCGCTCGGCTGCAGCACGCCGCAGGAGGTTCCACTCCTGCAGCCGGGCCAGTTTCGCTTTCAACACCACCGCCTGGACGGTGTCCAGGCGGGAGTTGATCCCCACCACGTCGTGGCGGTACTTGACGGAGCTTCCATGAGCGCCCAGCAGCCGGACATGCGCGGCCACGTCCGGATCGTTGGTCAGGACCCCGCCTGCGTCACCCGCAGCGCCGAGGTTCTTTCCCGGATAGAAACTTGTGCCCGCGGCCAGCCCCAACGTGCCGGCGGAGCGGCCGAACCGGGTGGCGCCCTGGGCCTGGGCGGCGTCCTCAATGATCACCGCCCCGCACGACGCGGCGACGGGAAGCAGCTGTTCCACAAACGCCGTCTGCCCGAAGAGATGGACAGGGACGATGGCCTGGGTGCGTCCCGTCACGGCGGCAGCCGCGGCGGACGGGTCCATCAGGAGGTAGCGGGCGTCCACATCCACGGGGACGGGAACCGCCCCGATCCTGCTGACAGCCTCCGCTGTGGCAATGAACGTATTGGCCGGCAGGATGACTTCGCCGCCTGGCCCCACGCCACCCGCCCGCAGGGCCAGCTCAAGGGCCTCGGTGCCGTTGGCGACGCCTACGCAGTGCCGGGCACCCGTAAATCGGGCGTAGCCGGACTCAAAGTCCGCCACGGCTGTGCCGCCCACAAACGCGGCCGTCGTAAACACCCCGGCCAGTTCGGCCATTACGACGTCGTGGACCTCCGCCTGCTGCGCGGCCAGGTCCACCAACGGAACGATTGCCGGCGCCGAGACTTCCAATCCCGCGCTCACGGGGCCCCCTTGAACAGGAAACTGTCCTTGTCGATTTCACGGGCGGGCACACCCACCCACGTTTCGCCGTCGGGTACGTTGCTGAGGACAGCGGCGCCCATCCCCACAGTTGCGTACGCACCCACGGAAACCCGTTCCCGGACGCTGGAATTCATACCGAGGTAGGCTGCCCGGCCCACCCGGACGCCGCCGCCCAGGGACACGCCGGCGGCAAACGTGGCGAAGTCTGCCACGTCGTCGTCGTGCGTAAACGTCACAGACGGCATCACCACCACATGTGAACCCAGGGTGACAGCGGCGGTGAGGGTGACGTTGCGCAGCAAAATGCTGCCCCGGCCGATCCTGCAGTCTTCGGGATACTGCACCGACGGGTCGATGGCGGTGGCGTAGCGGGCCTCGTTGAGGCCCATGGCGGTAAGCCGGTCCACCACCGCCTCCCTGGCCCTTCCCGAACCGATGCACACCAGCACAAAGGCATGGGTGTATTTTGCTGCCTCGTCAATGGTTCCAAGGACCGGCGCGCCATCCACGGTAACGCCCGCCATTTCCCGGTCATCGTCCAGGAGCCCAACGACGTCGTACTGCCCGCTGCTGCGCACCATGGCCAGGACCTCCCGGGCCAGGCCGCTGGCAGCGATCAGAATCAGCTCGCTCATGTGGCCGCCGCCCGGATGGTGCTGATAATGCGGCCGAGTCCTTCGTCGCTGAGGTCATGGAAGACCGGCAGGATCAGTGTCCTGTCATTGAGCCGTTCCGTGTGCTGCAGGCTGGCGTTGCCTCCGTCCCGCCAGCGGTAGGCCGGCTGGCGGTGCGCGGCCATGATGCCGCGCCGTGCAGAAATCCCGGCGTCAGCCAGCTTTTCCATCAGCCCCTCCCGGCTGGTGGCGAAGGAGGGCAGGACCTCGATCCAGAAGGACTGGTAATTAGTGGTGCCGTAGGGCGGATCGGAGACCAGCCGCAGTCCCCGCAGGCCCGCCAGCCCGGCCACGTAACGGGAAGCGATGTCACGGCGGCGCTGCAGGATTTCGGGCAGCCGGCCGAGTTGGACGATGCCGACGGCCGCCTGCAGGTCCGTCATCCTGTAGTTGAAGCCCACCTCAAGGTAAACCTCCGGCGGGGCCAGGACGGAGCCGTGCCGGTCGGTGGCGGACACGCTCATGGAATGCTCCCGCAGGGTCCGTGCCCTGGCCGCCCAGTCGGCCCGGTTGGTGGTCAGCATGCCACCCTCGCCGGTAGTGAGGATTTTCCGGGGATGGAACGACCACACCGCGATGTCCGCGCGGGTGCCCACCGGTTTTCCCTTGTACGTGGAACCCACCGCGCAGGCTGCGTCCTCGATGACGGTGATTTCGTGCCTGTCGCAGAGCTCCCTGATGGGGTCAAGGTCCAGTGGTACCCCACCCTGGTCCACCACAATCACCGCGCGGGTGTCCAGGGTGAGGGCGGCGTGGATGGTTTCGGCCGTGACGTTGCCCGTGGCCGGATCAACGTCACAAAAGACCGGCCGCGCTCCCACATAGGTGACGGCGTTCGCGGTGGCAATGAAGGACAGTGACGGGACCAGGACATCGTCGCCCGGCCCGATCCCGGCCACGACCAGGGCCAGGTGCAGCGCCGTGGTGCAGCTGGAGGTTGCCACCGCATGGCGGACGCTTTGCCCGGCAGCGAAAAGGGTTTCGAACTCCTTGACTTTGGGTCCCTGGGCCACCCAGCCGGATGCCACCACGTCGGCCAGGGCCTTCGCTTCCTCTTCGCCCAGTAGGGGCTTCATCACGTTGATCCGCGCGAGGACTGCTTCCTGGCTCATGACAACCCTGCCTTCCTTGCTGCGGCGATTTCGTCCCGGAGCGGGGCCCACCACGCGACCAGGCCGCGAAGGCCCTCTTCCAGCTCCACTTCGGCTTTGAAGCCCAGGTCGCGTGCTGCGGCTGTCGTGTCGGCCAGCCGGCGCACCACGCCGTTGACCTGGCGTTCGGGGCCATGTTCCACGGCCAGGCCGGAGTCCATGGCCCGCAGCAGCGCCTGGGCCATTTCCAGGAGGCTCGTTTCAGTTCCGCTCGCCACGTTGTAGACGCCGGTGGTGACGCCGCTTCCGGCCGCTAGAACGTTGGCCCGGGCCACGTCCGCGGTGTGGATGAAGTCCATGGTCTGTTGGCCGTCGCCGAAAATCAGCGGCGGCCTGCCGTCCTTGATCCGCTCCATCCAACGCACCAGGACCTCCGTGTACAGGCCGTGGACGTCCATCCGGGGGCCGTAGACGTTGAAGTAGCGAAGCATCACGCAGTTCAGTCCGGTCATGGCGCTGAAGCTCCTGGCCATGCCCTCGTTGAAGGATTTGGCGGCACCGTAGAACGTGTCGTTGTTGGCGTGGTGGTGCCGTTCGGTGGTGGGGAACTCCTCCGCCATCCCGTAGACGGAAGCACTGGAGGCGGCCACGAGTTTGTCCACCTTGTGTTCCGCGGCGGCCTCCATCACGTTGAAGGAGCCGTCCACCAGGACTTCCAGGGCGAGGCGCGGCTCTTCGGCACACTGCGTGATCCGGATGGCGGCCTGATGGAACACCAGGTCCTTGCCCCGGCTCAGGTCATGCACCAGGTCCCGGTCCGAGATAGTGCCCTCCACGAGCTCCACCTGGCCGGAGGACAAGGCGCCGGAGAGGTTGGCCCGGCGGCCGCGCACCAGGTTGTCCAGAACGTCCACCCGGCCCACCCCGGCCGCCAGCAGCTGGTCCACCAGGGTTGATCCGATGGTGCCCGCGCCGCCTGTCACCAGGACATCCGCACCCTCAAGATTGGTCACCGGGCACGCTCCGCGCCGGCATCCGCCAGGGCGGACCCCTCAACCTGTGATGCCTGGCCGGACCGGCTCAGGCTCCTGGTTACCGCTTCGAGTACGGACAGGACCCGGAGCCCGGAGGCGCCGCCGGTGCGGGCCGGGCGGCCGCTGCGGATGCAGGTGGCAAGTTCCTCCACCACCTGCGAGAGGGCTTCGCGCTCCGGAAGCGCCGGGGACCAGGTGTCACCGAGCCGGTAGGACACCGCCGTGGACGTTTTTTCCCCGATGGACTGCGGCTGCCGGTCAAGGCTTACGCCGCGGTCATAGACACTGAGCCGCTGCTGCGGGTTGAGGTCGTCCCAGACCAGCGTGCGCTGGGAGCCGCCAATCACCATTTGCCGGATCTTGGTGGGGCTGAGCCAATTGACGTGCACGTGGGCGGTGGCATCATTGGCGAGGCGGAAGTTCAGGTGTCCCACGCAGTCACGGCCGGTGCCCAGCGGATCGGCTCCGAACGCCGAGACTTCACTGGGGTTCAGTCCGCCCGGCAGGATGAAGTCCAGGATGGACAGGTCATGCGGCGCCAGGTCCCAGAACACGTCCACGTCCGGCTGGACCAGTCCCAGATTGATGCGCGTGGAATCCACGTACAGGATGTCCCCCAGGGAGCCGCTCTGCACCAGTTCCTGCATCTTAAGCACGGCAGGTGTGTAGCAATAGGTGTGGTCGGCCATCAGCACCAGGCCGTTCGCCTCCGCGGTCTCCACCATTTCCACCCCGTGGGCCCGGCTGTCCGCGAGGGGCTTTTCCACCAGGACGTGCTTGCCGGCCCGCAGCGCCGTCATCACGGTCCCATAGTGGGTGCGCGCCGGCGTCGCGATGGCCACGGCATCCACGTCGAATGTGTCCAGCAGCTCGTCCAGGCTTTCCACCACGGGGATCTCGCCCAGCGACGCGGCGAGTTTCCGGGCCCGCGCAAGGTCCAGGTCGCAGATGGCCACCAGGTCCCAGTCGGGGCTCGCCTGCAGGTTGCGGGCCAGGTTCGGTCCCCAGTAGCCGGCGCCAACGACGGCGATCCGGAGTTTCCTGCCCTGCTGCCGGTGGGCGGGGGCTGGTGATGGGGTAGCAGCTGCGGTCATGGCGGTTTCTTTCCCGGAGATGGATTGTTAGTAAGCGCCGGACGGCCGGATCACTGCCCGGAAAGTCCGCCAAAGAATAAGGAGGTCACCGGCGATGGACCAGTTTTCGACGTAGTACAGGTCAAGCCGGACGGCTTCATCCCAGGCGAGGTCCGAGCGTCCGTTGATCTGCCACAGGCCGGTGATGCCGGGCTTGATCAGCAGCCGGCGCCGGGTGTGGTGCTCGTAGGCCCCTACTTCCCGGTCCAGCGGCGGGCGGGGACCCACCATGCTCATGTCGCCGAGCACCACGTTCCACAGCTGCGGCAGCTCGTCCAGCGAGTACTTGCGCATCCACCGTCCGCAACGGGTCACCCGGGGATCGTCCCGCATCTTGAACAGCACACCCGCACCCTCGTTCTGCTGGCCAAGGTCAGCCAGCCGGGCCTCGGCGTCCACCACCATGGAGCGGAACTTGAACATGCCGAACACCTTGCCGTCCTTGCCGATCCGCTCCTGTCGGAACAGCACCGGCCCGGGGCTGTCCAACCGCACAATAAGTGCCAGTGCCAGCAGGATGGGGGAGAGGGCCAGGAGGGCGCCCAGTGCGGCGGCGGCGTCCATGGCCCGCTTGAGCACATGCTTGGCGCCGGAATACTGCGGGATGTCCACGTGCATCAGGGGCAGTCCCTCGACGGGCCGCCAGTGGATGCGGGGGCCCGCAACGTTGGTCAGGGTTGCCGCGAGGATCAGCTCCGCTGATGACTCCTCAAGCTTCCAGCCCAGTTCACGGATGAACCGGTTGCCGCCCGGCAGGGGACCGGCGACAATCACCGAGTCCGCGTCGGACAGCCGGACCGTCCGGGCAATGTCATCGGTCGAGGAAAGGACCGGGACCGTGCTGTCCTCGACCCGGAAGATCCCGCCGCGGCGGGCCCCGGGGAGGCATACACCCAGGATGTCGTAAACGGCTCCGGACTTCCTGCGGACCTGCTGCACCACGTAGCGGACGTCCTCGGGGTCCCCCACAACGATGGCCCGGGAAAGATGCCGGCCCTTGGCCTTTTCTGCCGTGAGCCTGCGGCGGAACACCCACCGGTTCAGGGTCAGGGCGGCGAGCCCCAGCGGCAGGGAAACGGTGACGAAGGCGTCGGCCCCGTCGACGGAGAAAACCACGGCTGCGATGGCCATCAGGCCAAAGATCCGCACAGTGGCCGAGGCAACCCGCTTGTATTCGTCGGCACCGATGCCCAGGACCTTGGAGTCCCTGGTCCGGTACATTTCCAGCGCCACCAGCCAGGCTACCGCCACACCCATGGCCGTCACGGTGGCGGCCCGGTTCGCCAGGCTGTCCGGCGCCGCGCCCGTCACCACGTAGCCGAGGTAGACGGCGGCCACCACCAGGACCGTGTCGGCGCCGCGGATCAGGTTCAGGTGCGTCGAGATCCACGCTGCTGCAGCTTTCCGTCCGGTGGCCTTCGCCAGGCCGAGAGCGGGACCGCTGGTTGGCGGCCGCAGAATCCGGGTTCCTGCGGTTTCCGCCGCCGCCAACCGCGGAGTTGACGTCCGCTGTGCAGCAACCGACGCAACAGGCCAGCTAAAAGCTGCACGTCCGGTTCGGGCTACTGGTATTTCTGCCATAGTGAACCTTTCCGGCGTATCCGCCTTTTGAGTTGGCCATGAGGAAAAATTAGCTGGGAAAAGCCTGGGGAAACGCGGGTTCAAGGAGGCTTTTGTGGGTCCCGGGAGGTAACGCTGTGGATACTGCGGGTACCTGCAAAACGGCCGGAAAAAGGCCTAGAGGACGGGCAGGACGTACGGCTCCGGCGCAAGGTTTTCCTTGCCGGCGGCCAGGGCTGTCAGCTGGGCGCGCGACTCCACGCCGAGCTTGCGGTAGATGGCCGTGAGGCGCACCTCCACGGTCCTGACCGACACGTACAACGTGGCCGCTATCTCCTTGTTCCGCATCCCGCGCGCCACCATTTTCGCCAGGGCGCGTTCGTGGTCCGCGAGCAGCCTCATGGCCGGGTTGCCCTGCGGTTTGGCCGGCTCCACCCGTTCGTCGAGCAGCAGCGCGTCCACATGCTGGGTCCAGGCGTCGGCCCCGGCCTCATCGAACATCACCTTGGCGCGCAGCAGGGCGTCGCGGGCATCCCGCAACCGGCCGAAAGCGCTCAGCCTTTCGGCGTAGCACATCAGGGTCCGGGCGCATTCGAGCACGGATTCAAGCGCGGCCCGGCCTTCGAGCGCCTGGGTAAAAAGATTCAGTGACTGCTCGCCGTCGGCAAGCATGGCGCGGCTGCGGGCCACAGCGATCGCCAGCCAGGGCGACCGCAGGCCCACGGAACGGCCTTCCAGGATCATCAGCGCGTGCGTGGCCTCGCGGTGGCGGCCCATGCGGATGAGGACTTCCACCAGGTCAGCCTCACACCGGAGCAATGTTGGATTCCCGAACCCCAGGCCGATTTCCGTAGCGCGGGACAACTGGGCAAAAGCCTCCGCCAGGTCGCCGCGGAGCAGGGCAAAATGGCCGCGGACCGAGGCGAGCTGAGCGGTGGTCGCAGCGTGGCTTTCCGAACCGGCGTAGCGCTGTGCCTCGGCGGCGTGGACATGGGCCAGGGCCTCGTCGCCCAGCGCGTGGGCCCGCCACTCGCGGTAGAGGTGCCGCAGGCCACGGTGGAACTTCACTTCAGGTTCGTGGCGTTCGATGTCGTCGATGAGCTTGATGGCGGCGCGGATGTTGCCGGCCCGGATTTCGTTGTCCACCGCAAGGAACGCTGCGGTTTCCCGCCAGTTGGTGTTGCTTGCCTCAACGGAACTGCGGACCATGGCGAAGGCTTCCTGCGCGTGGTCGTACCGTTCTGCGTAGCTCAGGGCGCGGCCCTGGATCAGCAGGCTTGCCATCCGGGCGCTGCCCGCCGGTTCGTGCTTCCGGCTCAGCGTCCCGGTATTGCCGCTGATGGAGTCTGCCAGCATCCTCGCCCGTTCCGAAATGGCAAGCACCCCGGCGGATGCCGAGTCCTGGAACTCGGCGCCTTGCCGGAGGAGTTCGGCGGCGTCGCGGAGTTCCCAGCGTTCGGCGTAGTACAGGGCGCCAACGGCCAGCAGGCTGGCGGCGTATCCCGGATCGTGGCGGCCGAATTCCTTCACCAGCCGCAGCACCATGCTGGAGCGTACTGCCGCGCCCTGGATGAACTGGATCTGGAAGGACAGGCCGGTGAGCCGCAGGATCAGGGCGGGATTGCGGGTGACCCGTTGGGCCCACTCGAGGTAGCGCTTGGCATAAACAAATTCGCCGCGGTTAAACAGCAGTTCGGCGACGGTGGCAAGGCGCGAGGCTGTTTCGGCCTCCCACGGGTTGATGGTGAGGGCCCGCTCGATGTATTCGACGGCGAAGGAGATCTCCCCGCCCCGGATCAGGTCCACGGCGTGGCGCAACAGGCCGAACGGGGTCTGGCGCTCCAGGGCGGTGAAGCTGAGGTGCCACCGCCGGGCGTAAGGATCGGTGGCCTCCGACGCTTCCGCCAGGGTCCGGTGGCTTGCCGTGCGGACAGCGGGGGTCATGGCTGAGAAAACGAAGCCGCGCAGCAGCTGGTCCCGGATGCGCAGGTGGTGCCCGGAACGGTTCACCAGGCCGCTGGCGAGGAGCTCATCCACCCCGGTCCAGATATCAGGGCTGACCTTTTCCAGGCTGGGGATATCGCTGCGGTAGGAGAGGGACAGCAGGTCCAGCACGTTGCGCGCGCTGCGGCTGATCCCGCCGACGACGGCGGCGAACTCCGCTTCGAAGCTGCCTTTGCAGGGCAGCGGGACGGGCAGCGCGTGCTTGCCTTCCGCCTGCCGTTCCAGCAGCCGGCGGTAAAGCTCGACGGCGGCGAGCGGGTTCCCGCCTGTAGCCGCGGCAACCGTGTGGGCGGCCGCCGTCGTGGTTTGCTTCGCCGGAATGGCCTCCAGCAACCTGACGGTGTCGCTGTAGCTGAGGGGACCCAACGGCAGGACGGCAAGGCCGGTGAAGGGGCTGTCCGGCACTTCTTCACGGACGCTGACGAAGAGGGCGATGTCCGTTGCGGCCAACCGGCGGGAAAGGAACCCGATGACGGCCTGGCTGCTGGAATCCAGCTGGTCCGCGTCATCGATCACAATCACTGTCCGGGCTGAGGAACGCTGCTGCAGGCCGTTCAAGAGCATCGCGGAGACCGTGGGGACGTTCATGGTGCCGGCTGTATCGCGGAGGAGTTCATCTGCGATGCGGTTCAGGACCGGGTCGTCGATGCCGTTGAGCAGTGCGGTCAGCCCGGACAGCGGCCAATCCGATTCGGAGGCGCTGGCCTGCAGGAAAACGGTCCGGTACTCGGAAAGAGTGGGAATCTCGGACAGCAGGGCAGACTTGCCCGCTCCGCGCCGGCCGATCACGGCAAGGGCGGAATCCTTGGGCCCCCGGATCACAGAAAGGATCCGGTCCAACTCTTTGCTGCGGCCTATAAGCGACATACGGTCCCCACCCATCAAAGGTGAGACCGCGTCCTCTGCGTTATTGATGCCAATGTGGTTTGCCGCACACCGGCCAGCTGGCTGGCCAACAGTGCAACATGCCGGCAAACGAGGTGCTGCCGGCACGGTTCCCAGCCGTAGAAGGAATATAGCGCCGCAGATGCAAGCGTTTCCACCGATTAGTCACTGGATTGGATCAAGATTGCCCACGCGTTTCCTCAAGATTACCGCGTTGACCACAGGGAATCTGTTGATTCCTTGTGGTCCTCATGCCTGTGGGATCATCCGATTTCGCACCCGCCGATCTGTGCCACTGCACATAATGCACCCCCGGAGTCGGAGTCTAGGGTGGGAGAAACATTGTGACCCGCCGCACTCGCTGCGGCCCCTGCGTACCCCGCAGTGGCGTCCCGGAGACCCGTCCGGCGCCCCAACCCGCACTGAAAGACCCTAAGGACGGCGCTCCATGCCTGCTGACCAACAGTTAGCCAAGTCGCTCAAGCCGCGGCACCTCTCCATGATCGCGATCGCCGGTGTGATCGGCGCGGGGCTCTTTGTGGGCTCCGGCGCGGCGATCCAGCAGGCCGGCCCGGGGATCCTGGTGGCCTACATGGCCGCGGGCATCGTCGTCATCCTGGTGATGCGGATGCTGGGCGAAATGGCAGCGGCAAACCCGGAAACCGGCTCCTTCTCCACCTATGCCGATAAGGCGCTGGGCCGCTGGGCAGGATTCAGCATCGGCTGGCTGTATGCCTGGTTCTGGATCATCGTGCTGGGCATTGAAGCGACGGCCGGGGCCGCCATCATGCACCGTTGGGTCCCCGGTATCGACCAGTGGGTCTGGGCGCTGCTCCTCATGGTGCTGCTGACCCTGACCAACCTGGGATCCGTAAAATCCTTCGGCGAATTCGAATTCTGGTTCGCCTCCATCAAGGTCACAGCCATCGCCCTGTTCCTGCTGTTCGGTGCTGCAGCCATCCTGGGCCTGGTGCCGGGCGTCCCGGCCCCCGGCCTGGACAACCTGGTCAACAACGGCGGGTTCTTCCCCAACGGACCCGGCGCCGTGCTGGCCGGCATCCTGGTGGTGGTCTTCTCGTTCTTCGGCGCGGAAATCGCCACCATCGCGGCCGGCGAATCCGAGAATCCCGTCGACGCCGTCAAGAAGGCAGTCCGGTCCACCGTGTGGCGGATCCTGGTGTTCTACATCGGCTCGATCGCCGTTGTGGTGACCCTCCTGCCGTGGAACGACGCCAGCGTCGCCAAGAGCCCATACGTGGCGGTGATTGAACTCTTCGGCATCCCCGGGGCGGGCACCATCATGGACGTTGTAGTCCTCACGTCAGTGCTTTCCTGCCTGAACTCCGGGCTTTACACCGCCAGCCGCATGCTGTTCTCGCTGTCCAAGCGGGGCGACGCACCCAAGTCATGGACCAGGATCTCCCGCCGCGGCGTCCCCGCGTCCGCTGTGCTCGCCTCCACCGTGGTGGGGTTCGTCACCGTTGGCCTGAATTACATCGCCCCGGACACCGTTTTCCTCTTCCTGGTCAACACCTCCGGTGCCATTGCCCTCTTTGTCTGGCTGGTCATCGCCTCCTCGCAGCTGATCCTGCGCAAGCGCATGGGTGCCCGGGCCAAGGACCTTGAACTGAAAATGTGGCTGTTCCCGTACCTCACCTGGTTGGCCATCGGCAGCATCGTTGCCCTGCTGATCGGCATGGTCATCCTGGATTCGACCCGCGAATCGCTGCTGCTGTCCGTTGCCCTTGCCGCTGTTGTGGTGGGTATCGGTGTGTTCCGGTACCGTAAGGGCGGACCGGCGGGCCCGGCCAATGCTGCTGCCGACACAACCGAACCTGCAGCCGCAGGCGCCCCGCCGGCGTCGTAAACCTGCCGCATCTGCTTCTCCTGCCGTCCGCCCGGCGCGCCGCCATGGCCGCCGGGCGGACGGTTTTCCACATACGGTGACCAGCCCCGATATCCGGGGTGGAACCGCCCTACGCTGGGGGAACACGGCTGCTCCAAGGCGCGAATCGCCTATCCGCACCGCATGCACTAAGATTGAAAAGTCTGTGCTGCGCCCTGCCTCCGTTCCGGAAGCTGGCGCCGCACGGCACCGCAAATGAACCTCCTGTTACGGAAATGCCGTAACCGCTTAGCCCAAAGGAGGTGGGTTCACATATGCGTCCTTACGAATTGATGGTAATCATCGACCCCGAGGTCGAAGAGCGTACCGTTGAGCCGTCGCTTCAGAAGTTCCTGAACGTCATCACCAACGATGGTGGAACCATCGAAAAGGTTGACATCTGGGGCCGTCGCCGACTGGCTTACGACATCAAGAAGAAGTCCGAAGGTATCTACGCCGTGGTGAACTTCACCGCCAAGCCGGACACCGCCAAGGAACTTGACCGCCAGTTGTCTCTTAACGAGACCATCATGCGCACCAAGATCACCCGCCCCGAAGAGCAGAAGGTCGTTGCGGAGTAATTTCCCGCACCAGCTTCATTCTTCACCCCGCAGGAAACGCACTCTTCACCCAGGATCGAACAAGGAGGCAGTAGATGGCAGGCGAGACCACCATTACGGTCATCGGTAACCTCACCAATGACCCGGAATTGCGGTTCACACCGTCAGGTTCGGCAGTAGCGAACTTCACCATCGCTTCCACCCCCCGCACCTTTGATCGCCAGTCCAACGAGTGGAAGGACGGGGAAACCCTGTTCCTCCGCGCCGCCGTCTGGCGTGAAGCAGCCGAAAACGTCGCCGAATCCCTGACCAAGGGTATGCGTGTGATCGTCAACGGCCGTCTGAAGAGCCGTTCCTACGAAACAAAAGAAGGCGAAAAGCGCACCGTCATGGAGCTTGAGGTCGACGAAATCGGCCCCAGCCTGCGTTACGCCAATGCCAAGGTCAACCGCACCCAGCGCTCCGGCGGTCAGGGTGGCCAGGGTGGCTTCGGCGGCGGAAACGCCGGCGGCGGCGGCAACTTCGGAGGTGGCAACTCCGGTGGAAACCAGGGTGGCAACTCCGGCGGAAACTGGGGCGGCGGCAACCAGCAGGCTGCACAGGAGGATCCCTGGGCAACGCCCGGTGTCTCCAACGCAGGCGGCTGGGGCAACGGCCCCGATTCCGAACCTCCCTTCTAACAACCAATAACGGCCCGACGCCGGGACCGCCAGGGGTGCCATTGCGCACCGCTGCGGATGCCGGCGCCTGGCCACCACCATCCCGTGGATCAATATCCACGGGCTCCCTAGAATAGGAGCTCCACGATGGCTAAGGCTGAACTCCGTAAGCCCAAACCAAAGTCCAACCCCTTGAAGGCCGCTGACATCACTGTCATCGACTACAAGGACGTAGCATTGCTGCGCAAGTTCATCTCCGACCGCGGAAAGATCCGCGCCCGTCGCGTCACCGGCGTTACGGTCCAGGAACAGCGCAAAATCGCCCAGGCAATCAAGAACGCCCGCGAAGTTGCACTGCTGCCTTACTCCGGCGCTGGCCGCGGCTAAGGAAAGGGACTAACTAACATGGCAAAGCTCATTCTGACCCACGAAGTAACCGGTCTCGGTGCTGCTGGCGACGTTGTCGAGGTCAAGGACGGTTACGCACGTAACTACCTGCTGCCCCGCAACTTCGCCCTGACCTGGTCCAAGGGTGGCGAGAAGCAGGTTGAGTCCATCAAGGCTGCCCGCGCCGCCCGCGAGCACGCTTCCCTGGAAGATGCTCAGAAGCAGGCCGCTGCACTGTCCTCCAAGCCGGTCAAGCTGGTCGTCAAGGCCGGCGAGACCGGACGCCTGTTCGGCACCGTCAAGCAGGCCGACGTCGCCGATGCTGTTGAGGCCGCTGGCCTTGGCAAGATCGACAAGCGCAAGGTTGAACTGCCGGCTCACATCAAGTCGGTTGGCTCCTACCAGGCCAACGTCCGCCTTCACGCTGACGTTGCAGCCGTCGTCGAACTCGACGTCGTTGCAGGCAAGTAGCAGCATCCCGGTCATCTGACTGCACTAAGACCCCCGTTGCCGGTTCCGGCGGCGGGGGTCTTTTGCGTCAGGGTTTGTGAAGTTCCGCCATGGTGTGCCGGTACCCGGTGCTGACCAGCTCGGCCAGGACGTCCCGGTCCACGTCCGCCAGCCGATTGACATAGAGGCATCCCGCCCCGGCCCGGTGCTTGCCAAGGTCCGGCAACAGCCGGTCCGCGTCCGGACCATAGGTCAGTCCGTAAAGGACCAGGTTTGCCTTGCGGGGCGAGAACCCGACCGCCGCCGCGTCGCCTTCCCGGCCGGTTTCATACCGGTAGTGGTATGCGCCGAACCCCACGATCGTGGGTCCCCACATAACTGCCTCCTGGCCCGTGATGCCCGCCATCAGGTCGGCCAGTTCCAAGCTGTCGGACCGGCGGCCGGGGTGCTCCACCGACGCCAGGAAGCCGGCCACCGACACCATTGTGGGCTGGGTCTTGTTCGTTGCCATGGACGAAGTCTTGCAGACCGGCGGTGGCGCTGCCAGCGCCGGTGGTAGCCTTCTGCGGTGAACCCCGAACCCCGGAACCGCCCTTTCCACCAAGTGGATGTTTTTGCCGCCGAGCCGTACCGTGGCAATCCCCTCGCTGTTGTCCTTGACGCCGATGGCCTCAGCTCCGGCATGATGCAGCACTTCGCCAACTGGACCAACCTGTCCGAGACTACGTTCCTGCTGCCGCCCACGGATCCCCGCGCTGACTACCGGGTCCGGATCTTCACCGGAAGCGAGGAGTTCCCCTTCGCGGGACATCCAACGCTCGGGTCGGCCCACACCTGGCTTGAGGCCGGTGGCGTTCCGCACACGGCGGGGGAGCTGGTACAGGAGTGCGGGGCGGGGCTGGTAAAGATCAGGCACGACGCCGGCCGCCTGGCTTTCGCGGCGCCCCCGCTGACCCGCTTCGGGCCCGTGGACGCGGCCGTCCGGCGCACCCTCGCTGCCGGCCTTAGGCTGCCCGAATCAGCCATCCTGGATGCTTCCTGGCTGGTCAACGGCCCGTCCTGGGTGGGTGTCCTGCTGGCGTCGGCTGGGGAGGTGCTGGCCATCCAGCCGGATCCTGTGGCCATGGGGGACCTGAAGGTGGGGGTCATCGGCCCGCACGCCGCAGGCGGCGATGCCGACTTCGAGGTACGGACCTTTGTTCCGGGGGACGCCATGATGGAGGATCCGGTAACGGGAAGCTTTAATGCGGGCGCCGCGAAGTGGCTGATCGACAGCGGCCGCGCTCCTGCACGCTATGTGGCCGCGCAGGGCACGGTCCTCGGCCGGGCAGGCCGGCTGCATATCAGTGCCCGGGACGACGGAATCTGGGTGGGCGGAAACAGCACCACCTGCATCCGGGGGACTGTCCTGCTGTAACCGGAAGGACCGGTCGGCCGCGGGAATACCCAGGCGGGACCTGCTGTTCCCCATGTAGATGCATATGCATATATGCTGTTGGTAAGAACCAAGAGGAGAACGCCATGGAAACCCGCCGCATCACCGTCCTGTCCGCGGGCCTGGGAGTACCGTCGTCGAGCAGGCTGCTCGCCGACCAGCTCGCCGCGTCGACTAAACGCCAGCTGGAGTCGGCAGGCTACAACGTCGTGGTGGACTTTGTGGAACTTCGGGACCTTGCCGTGGACATCGCCAACAACTTTGTCACCGGCTACGCCGCGCCGAAGCTCGCTGAGGTTATCGCCGGCGTGGATGCCTCGACCGGCATCATTGCCGTGACACCGGTGTTCAGTGCTTCCTACAGCGGCCTCTTCAAGTCATTCATCGATGTCCTGGACCCGAAATCCCTTACCGGGAAGGCCGTCCTGCTGGGCGCCACGGGCGGAACTGACAGGCACCAGATGTTCCTGGATTACGCCATGCGCCCGCTGTTCAGCTACCTGCGCACCCGAACGGCTGCCACCGCCGTCTTCGCCGGACCGCAGGACTGGGGTTCGGCCGACGACGCAGCGTCGCCCCTGTCGGAGCGGACCGGCAGGGCAGCCGCAGAGTTTGCAGCCCTCCTGACGGGCCCCCAGCCCGGCCAGGCTCCGGCGACGCTGGAGTCCCTTCCGTTCGAACAGCTGCTGGCGGGGATCTCCGCCAGCCACTAAGGCCTGTGCACCGGGTCAGTCGTCCAGGAGTGCAATGAACTCGCGGGCCTGGTCCAGGGAGACATCGGAGTGCCTGGTCAGCGCCGTGGCGGCGGCCTCGGTTTCCCCACTGCGGGCAAGGGTCCGGATCCGGCCGTAGATCTCATCGTTGAGCATGTTGCTGCTGACCTCACGCGTCACCTCACCCTTGCTGGCGATGGCCCGGTACCGGTAGGGGAAGCGTTCCGGCCCACCAGCCTCCTCCGGGGCGGGCGCCGGCACCTCGGCGCTCCGGTACGGCTGGGGGTGGGTGGCGAGGGCGCCCACGGCGTCGCGGGATGCCCGGAGGCCGTCCCCTGTCGATTCGTAATAGAGTTTGATGGCCGCCATGGCCTGGCCCTGCGCTATGAGGGCGTAGATCCGGCGGTGCTCATCCTCCGAGAGCCTGGCCGAGGCCGTCCGCGCCAGGTCGGCACTGCCGGCCGCCGGGAGCGGCTCCGCCCCGGGGGACTTCCGCCGGCCCATGGCCCTGACGGCCAGCAGGATGCCTGCCAGGACTGCCAGGAGGATGAGGACAGGGATCACAAGCGATTCCATCTTTCAAAAGCCGTTCTGTGACAATTCAGCCGCGGGGCCGGAGCTGCGGCTGGGCGGGGTGGTACTCCTGCTGCTGTGCATGCTGTTGCTCGTTCTGTGACGGCCGGGTTGTGGCTTCAAACCGGGCACGCGCAGCTGACGCGGCCTGGACCTGTTCGGCGTTGTGCCGGGCCGAACGGAGGGCAAGGTCCCGCTGGTACTTTTCGGCGTCAGACAGGCCGGTATCCCGTGGTTTGAATGCCGTGGCGAGCCCCCACAGGAGCGCCACCAGAATGATCGATGGCAGGAGTACCAGCAGAAGTTCGCCCATACCAAGAGCTTATGCCAGATGCACGTTATCCACAGCAATATTCGCCCCTGCGCATGGATGCGTACCCGGCCGGGCGCGGGTGCACCGGACGGGAATATATGCGGCGCGCCGCGGGGGTGGAATGAACTGCATCACCTGCCCGGAAGCTGTAACCGGCGGCTCCGGTGCCGCGCTGCGGCTGTGGATGAAATTCCGGCAAAGAAATATTTACTCCACACCTCAAAAGTAGTGTTTTCGCAGTTCAGAGCCTTTAGGTAGGGAAAAGAATTTTTCTTTCCACAACCTTTCCCACAGGCTGTGCACAATCTATGCCGCTTAGTGCACAGGTTATCCACACCCACCCGGGTCCCTTGGCTTTGCGGCTGGCCCGCAGGCGGCTAGCGTAGCGGAGTACCTGTTTTTCCTGTCGCCCCCGTCTCCGGAGGTGCCGGTGGACCACAGCTTCACCGGCTCCGAAGGACCCGAGCCGGAGGTGGCTGTGGAAAACCTGTGGAAAGTGGGGATAACTGTGTTCCCCGCGCGCAGGCGGGCGCCAAGGCCTTATGTCGGACCCTCCGGGTAGACCATTACCAGGCGGCGGAGCGAAATTCCCCGCGCACCCCTGGCGGGACGCACACCTGCCGGGCATCTTATGCACCGGCACCTATGAAGGACGGCAGTTTTGTCAATCGCGCACCTGGACACCGCAGAGACCACCCGCGGATCAGACGCGAGCCGGAAACCGCCGCAGGACATTCCCGCTGAACAGTCGGTGCTGGGCGGCATGATGCTGTCCAAGGACGCCATCGCGGATGTGGTGGAAATCCTCCGCGGGCAGGACTTCTACCGCCCCGCCCACGAAACCATCTACGAAGCGATCATCGACCTGTATGGCCGTGGCGAACCCGCCGACGCCGTCACAGTCTCCGATGAGCTGACCAAGCGGGCCGAAATCAACCGGATCGGCGGCCCGGCCTACCTGCATGAGCTGATCCAGACCGTCCCCACGGCTGCCAACGCCGGGTACTACGCGGAGATCGTAGCGGAGCGGGCCGTCCTCCGGCGCCTGGTGAACGCCGGGACCAAGATCGTCCAGTTGGGCTACGGCTCGGACGGCGAGGTGGAGGACCTGGTCAACCAGGCCCAGGCGGAGGTCTACGCCGTCGCGGAGCGCCGGACGGCCGAGGACTACGTGGTGCTCAAGGACGTCATGGAATCCACCGTTGACGAAATTGAGGCCTCCGGCCACCGCGGAGAAGGCATGACGGGTGTGCCCACCGGGTTTTACGAACTCGACGAGCTCACCCACGGGCTGCACCCCGGCCAGATGATTGTCATCGCCGCCCGCCCCGCCGTGGGTAAGTCCACCTTCGCCCTGGACTTCGCCCGGTCCGCCGCCATCAAGAACAACCTGGCCACTGTGATGTTCTCGCTCGAAATGGGCCGGAATGAGATCGCCATGCGCCTCCTCTCCGCAGAGGCCACCATCGGCCTCCAGGACCTGCGCAAGGGCACCATCAAAGATGATCAGTGGTCCAAGATCGCCACCACCATGGGCCGGATGAACGATGCCCCGCTGTTCATTGACGACAGCCCCAACATGTCGCTGATGGAAATCCGTGCCAAATGCCGGCGCCTGAAGCAGCAGCACGACCTCAAACTCGTGATCCTTGACTACCTCCAGCTGATGAGCTCCGGCAAAAAAGTCGAGTCCCGCCAGCAGGAAGTGTCGGAATTCTCCAGGGCGCTCAAGCTGCTGGCCAAGGAGCTCCAGGTTCCGGTCATCGCGCTGTCCCAGTTGAACCGTGGTTCCGAGCAGCGCCAGGACAAGCGGCCCATGGTCTCGGACCTCCGTGAATCGGGTTCCATCGAGCAGGATGCCGACATGGTGATCCTGCTGCACCGCGAGGATGTCTACGACAAGGAATCGCCGCGTGCCGGTGAGGCGGACATCCTGATCGCCAAGCACCGCAACGGGCCCACCAAGGACATTGTGGTTGCGTTCCAGGGTCATTACTCCCGCTTTGCCAATATGGCAGCGGACGCTGGCGGCGGCGGCTTCTAGCCGCTGACGCTTTCCGCCGGCCGGCCCGTTGCTGAACCCGCGGGGCCGGCGGCCAGCAGATGGTTGGGCAGCCGGTTCCCCGGCGCGGTGCCCCGGATCTCCAGCAGGTCCCGGGCATGGGCGTGCAGCCGCCGGTCCTCGTCGCTCACCGGGTCCCAGGCCGGGATCGGCACCGATGTTCCTTCGGTGTCCCGGGCCACCATGACGGTGAGGCAGTAGGTGGTGAGCTCCAGGCCGCCGTCCTTGGGGTCGCCGGAGCGGACGTGGACGGCGACGTGCATGCCTTTGGTGCCGGTGTAGACCAGCCTGGCCTCCACCTCCACGAGGTGGCCGATCCGCAGCGGCCGGTAGAAGCGCACGCCGCCGGAGAAAACCGCCACGGTGTCCTTGCCGGCGTAGCGGGACGCGCAGACATATGCCGCCTCGTCGATCCACTTCATCACGGTGCCGCCATGGACCTTCCCGCCCCAGTTCACATCCGTCGGGGCCGCCATAAAGCGGAGCGTCACCCGCTCGGCGGTCCCGGCATCTGTATATTCCTGATGGTTCATGGCTTCGACGATTTGTTCGCGCACCTTGATCCGGGCCAGGGCGTGGTCCCGCTGCTCGGTTTCGGCCGCCGTTACGGGCTCGAACTGCGGTACGGGGATGGGCCGGCCGTCCGGGCCCACAGCCACAAAAATCACGATGCACTGGCTGCGCATGGTGGCTTGTCCGCCACGCGGATCCCCGGACGAGACCACCGTGCGGATGTGCATGGAAGACCTGCCGGTGTAGACGATCGTGGCCTCCACCTCCACCATGTCGCCGCTGTTGACCGGGTCGGCGAAGTGGATGTTGCCCACGTAGGCGGTGACGCAGTAGGACTTGGCCCAGCCCACCGCGGCGGCGTAAGCGGCCTTGTCCACCCACTCCAGGACGGTTCCGGCATCCACCGAGCCGCTGTGGCCCACGTCCATGGGTGCTGCCAGGAAGCGGAGGGTCACGGAGTTTTGCCTGCCGGTCTGCGTCATGCAGCGATCATACTGAGGGCCAGCGGTTACCGGCCGGTTGGGCTGACATGCGGCCGTCATGGACGGTCCCGGTGGGCCGCCTGGCCTACGACGGCGGCCCGGCACGTGGGTGCCGGGCCGCCGTGATGCGCGGGACGGGTTGGGTCAGGCGAAGGCGGCAAGCCTGGAGTTTTTCCGGCCAAACAGGGCCCTGTCCAGGGAAACGCGCCCCGGCCCGGTGAGGGCGAGGGTGAAGGCGGCCGCGGCCAGCAGCAGGACCAGCTCGTAGCCGCCGTTGGCAGCAAAAACGCCGGCTGATGCGTGCACCAGGAACAGAGCACCCAGCATGTCGATCACCAGCAATGCTGCCACCACGCGGGTCAGGATGCCCAGAATCAGGGCGATGCCGCCCGCAAGTTCGAGGACTGCGACGGCGGGAGCGGCGATCTCAGCTGCGGGGACACCCATCTTGCCGAAGGATGCCTGCGTGCCGGCGATGGTCCATTCATTGAATTTCTGCCAGCCGTGGGCGGCGAAGATGAAGCCCAGGACAATGCGCAGGGCGGTAATGGCCGTGGTGGTGAGATGTGACTGGTTCATGCTTCGAGTCTTCCGGATCATTTGTTGAAGTGTCAATAAAATTGACCCCGATGTGGGTTTTGTCATGCTTCCGCGACATCTCTGCCTCCCCGTTAAGCTGGCACCGTGCCTCAACCTGTCCTGCCCGCAACCACCCGTCCCGAACGAAGCCGTTCCCGCCAGATCCTGCACCTGGCGGTCCCTGCCTTCGGCGCATTGGTTGCGGAGCCACTGTTCCTGCTTGCCGATTCCGCGATTGTGGGCCACCTTGGGGTGGCGCAGCTGGCGGGCGTCGGCCTTGCCTCGGCAGTGCTGCACACCGCAGTCGGCCTGATGGTTTTCCTGGCCTACTCCACCACGCCCGCTGTGGCGCGCGCCGTGGGGGACGGCCGGCTGGGAAAGGCCCTGACTGCCGGGCGGGATGGCGTCTGGCTCGCCCTGCTGCTGGGCCTGGTGTTGGCCGCGGCAGGTTTCCTGTTCGCGGAACCCCTGGTGGGCCTGCTGGGCGCGGAAGGTGCCGTGCGGCAGTATGCGGTGGATTATCTGCGCTGGTCCATGCCGGGGCTGGTGGCCATGCTGCTGGTCTTTGCCGGAACGGGAGTGCTGCGCGGCCTGCAGGACACAAAAACTCCGCTGGTGGTGGCCACTGCAGGCTTCGCGCTGAACATCGTCCTTAACCTTTGGCTGGTGTACGGACTGGGGTGGTCCGTGGCCGGCTCAGCCGCCGGAACCAGCGTGGCCCAGTGGGCCATGGCTGCCGTCTACGTGGTGATGGTGGGACGGAATGCCCGCCGGCACGGCGTGGGCCTCCTCCCGACGTGGCAGGGTATCCGGGCCCTGGCCCGGGTGGGATCGTGGCTGATGCTGCGGACCCTGAGCCTGCGCGTTGCGATCCTGGCCACCGTGCTGGTGGTCACCGCCCAGGGGGCCGTGAACCTGGCGGCCCACCAACTGGCAATGACGATCTTCTCCTTCCTGGCCTTTGCCCTGGATGCCCTGGCCATCGCGGCGCAGGCCCTGATCGGCAAGGAACTGGGCGCCGGCAACCCGCGGGAGGCCCGCCAGCTGACCCGGACCATGACACGGTGGGGGATTGGCTTCGGCGTGCTCACGGGAGCCCTGCTGGCCCTCGCGGCACCCTGGCTGGGGGCCCTGTTCACGCCCGACCCCGAGGTGGGCGCCGTCCTTGCAACGGCGCTGTGGGTCCTGGCGGCAGGCCAGCCCCTTGCCGGCTACGTGTTTGTGCTGGACGGTGTCCTGATCGGCGCCGGCGATGCCCGCTACCTGGCCCTGGCAGGACTGGCAAACCTCGCCGTCTACGCGCCGCTGCTCGTGTGGGTTGCCGGCACCGGCCTGCAGGGCGCCGCGGGCCTCGGGTGGCTCTGGGCAGCCTTCGCCCTGACCTACATGGCTGCCCGGGCCGTGACGCTGGGCCTGCGTGCCCGGTCCGACCGGTGGATGGTCCTCGGTTCGGCGTAGCACCGCCCGCCACTAAACTGGACCGGTGAGCCAATCCATGACCCCCGCCGGAACCGCCCCCGAAACCAGCCCCCGGCCCGATCTCTGGCGCCCGGTCCTGGTGCGCGCGGCGGCGGCCCTGGCCTTCGGCGCCATCACCATTTTCTGGCCGGCGCCGTCCATTGAAGTCATGGGCTGGGCCGGCGGCCTCTACCTGCTGGCCACCGGGCTGGTGCTGCTGCGCGGCATCCCCGCCACGGGATGGGAGCGCACGTCCGGTCCGGGCAAGCTCCTGTCCGGCGCCGGATCTGTGCTGGCGGGCGCGGGCTTTGCGGTGCTCCTCCTGCACGGCGACACCCTGTTCGCTGTGATCGCAGCCCTGGGGCTGGGAGCCGCCGGTGCCCTGGAACTTGCGTGCGGGCTGCAGTACAGGGGCCGGCACGTCCTGGCCCGGGACTGGATTGCGTCCGGCGTGATCGGGCTGGGAACCGCGGCCGCCCTCCCGTTCTTCGCCGGCCTGGGCGCCCACGCCCTGCTGGGGGTTGCCGGCGGCGGCGCCATCATTTCCGGGGTGCTCTGGGTCCTGTCGGGCCTGACGCTCCGGCACGATGCCCGCAGCGGGGCCGGCAACCCGTAAACTGGTTACGCACGGTTCTACTTCCTGTAGAAATATGCCGGGCACACCATCGAAGCATTAACACCAGGCCGGCCGGCGCGCCGCCTGCAGGGAGGAATCATCGTGGCAGACCAGCATCCAGGCAAACCGCGCAAGCTGCGGACCTCGGTGAAAGGGCCGCTGATGTTTTCCGCGTTCTGGGCGGTAGTGGCCTTTGGCGCAGTGCTGATCTTCGCCTCCGGCGGCAGCGCCCGCGCGCCCCGTTTCGACCTCGCGTTCACCGCCGCGGGAATCGCCTTCATCGTCACCCTGGTCATCGCCGCCATGTTGTCCATGAGCCATAAGGACAACGCCGAACACCTGGGCAAGGGCTCGGGCGTCAACCTCAGCTCCGCGGGAAACCAGGGCCACGGATTCGGCGGCCAAAAATCCGGTGGCCAGGCCCCGGCTGCCGGTGACGGCGCCGACGGCACCCCCGGCACCTGACCGCCGGCACGCCGGCCCCTAGCCGTTGGTCCGGCCGGCGGCTTTCCGGATCAACCGGTCGCTGCCTGCCGTGCCCGGTACGCCGCCACGTGCGCCCGGTTTGCGCAGTTTCCGGTATCGCAGTACCGCTTTGACCTGTTGCGGCTGAGGTCAAGCACGGCCGCATCGCAGTCCGCGGCCTCGCAGGCGCGCAGCCGGTCCATCTCCTTGCTGCGGATGACGTCAGCCAGCGCCATGGCCGCCTCCGTGCTCATCCGGTCCGCCAGCGGCGCGGCCGGCAGGGTGGCGTGCAGGTGCCAGTCCCAACCATCATGCTTCACCAGCTGCGGCAAAGCCCGGGCTTCCCGGAGCAGCCGGTTCACCGTCGTCACGGCCGCGTCTTCACCGGCCGTCCAAAGCGCCGCAAGCTCACCGCGGAGAGCGTGGACGCTGGCCAGTTCCCGGGCGTCCCGGACCCGGGATCCGGTGAAACCCTCGGCTGCGAGGAATTTATCCAGGTCCTGCAGCGTGGTCAGGCCTTCCCTGCCATTCGCTGCGGAGTTAACAAGGTTGACCACGGTGCGCAGGGCCACCTCAGTGTCAGGGGCAAAAACCATCTTGACTCCTTACGTGGGGCAAGCGTACTGTCATGACCATCACCTCACTTTACTCCTGACAGAAGGCATTGGTGCCTGCCGTGAAACAAACCCACCGCCGCGGACCGGCCGGCGCCTTCCTGGCGCCGGGCCTCGGCATTGCCCTCTTTTCCTCCGCCGTGTTCGGCATCTCCGGCGCCTTTGCCAAGGCCCTGCTCGAAACCGGCTGGACCCCCGGCGCCGCGGTGACCGCCCGGCTGACCGGTGCCGCGCTGATCCTTGCCGTCCCGGCCATTCCGGCCCTCCGCGGCCGGTGGCACCAGCTGCGCAGCAACTGGCTCACCATCGTGCTGTTTGGCCTGGTGGGCGTGGCAGCCTGCCAGCTGTTCTACTTCAACGCCGTGGCCAGGCTGTCAGTGGGCGTCGCCCTCCTGCTCGAGTACCTGGCGCCGGTGCTGATTGTGCTCTGGCTGTGGGCGGCCAGCCGGAAAACGCCGCGCGCCCTGACCTTTGGCGGCACGCTGCTCGCCCTGGCCGGCCTGGTGCTGGTCCTGGACCTGACCGGCGCTGTCAAGGTGGACGTGGTGGGCGTGCTGTGGGGCATCGCCGCAGCTGTCTGCCTCGCCATCTATTTTGTGATCACGGCCAAGGAAAACGACACCCTGCCGCCCATCGTCCTGGCGTCCGGCGGGCTGATGGTGGGTGCTGCGGTGATGTGGCTGGCGGCCGCTACCGGCCTGCTGCCCATGGCGTTCAGCACCGCTGACACCAAGCTGGGACCCTGGCTGGCGCCGTGGTGGGTTTCGCTGGCCGGCCTGGTGCTGCTGGCCACCGTGCTGGCGTACGTCTCGGGCATCATGGCGGCCAGGGCGCTGGGCTCCAAAGTGGCATCGTTTGTGTCGCTGACCGAGGTCCTCTTCGCCGTGGCCTGGGCCTGGCTGCTGCTGGGTGAACTGCCGGGTGCCATCCAGCTCCTGGGCGGTGTCCTGATTGTGGGCGGCGTGGTCCTGGTGCGGCTTGACGAACTCCGCGCCGCAGCGAAAACCGGTGCGCCGCCGGCCGCGGATGCACCTGCGGGGGCCCGTCCGCTGGACCATGCGAACGACGTCGAACCCGTCCCGTAACCCAGGCCTGTCCGCAGGTGGAACCGGGGCGGGGTTAAACCGGACAGGGTCCGGACACCCCATGGTGTCCGGACCCTGCCGCGGCAAGCCTGCTGAACCGTCAGGGTCAGTTGGAGGCCCGATCCTGCTCTTCGGCGTTCTTGGTAGCCTTCGTGCCGGCTTCCTTCAGCGCTTCCGCAACCTTGGTGAGAAGGGCGGAGTGCGTGCCGGACCATTCGTTGCGGAACTTCTGGGCGTCCGGACCTTCCCAGTTCGTGCTGCTCAGGACCTTGGTGAGAGTGGTCTTCTGCGTCTCGATCTCCGCTGCACCCGACTGAAGCTTGCTGCCCAGCTGACGAAGTTCCTGGACGTCTGCACCCCAAATAGCCATCAGTTTCTCCTTGTGTAGTGTGGATCCGGCTTGAACCGGTCTCCCCAGTGGCCCCCGGCTCATCCGGAAGATCCATTGGTTCAAACCTACCCCGGCCCGGAAAACAGTGTCGATGGGCACCCCTGCCCATGCTGGACTCCCCATGCGGGGACCCCGCGGAACGGGCGGCTGCCAAGGAAAAAGGGCTCGATCCCGGCTGGATCAGCGCCTAGCATGGGCGTATGTGCCGGAACATCCGAACCCTTCACAACTTCGAACCGCATGCCACCAGCGATGAGGTGCATGCCGCAGCGCTGCAGTATGTGCGGAAGATCAGCGGCAGCACCAAGCCGTCCAAGGCCAACCAGGAGGCCTTCGACGACGCCGTCCACGAGATTGCCCACACCACGGCACATCTGCTGGACGCCCTGGTCAGTGTCGCGCCTCCCAAGGACCGGGAGGTTGAAGCGGCCAAGGCAAGAGCCAGGTCCGCCGAGCGGTTTGGCGCCGCCTGAAGGACCACCGGGCCCCGGTTACCTGCCGAAGCGCCGCAGCCGCAGCGAGTTTGCCACCACCAGGACCGAGCTCGCCGCCATCGCGGCGCCGGCCAGCATCGGGTTGAGCAGGCCCAGGGCGGCCACCGGGATGCCCACCGCGTTGTAAAAGAAGGCCCAGAACAGGTTCGTTTTGATGGTGGCGAGGGTCCTGCGGGACAACTGGATGGCCTGCACCACCTGGGCCAGGTCGTTGCCCATCACCGTCAGGTCCGCTGCCTCGATGGCCACGTCCGTGCCCGAGCCCATGGCGATGCCGAGGTCCGCCTGTGCCAGTGCCGCGGCGTCGTTCACGCCGTCGCCCGCCATGGCCACCGTGGCGCCCGAGGCCTGGAGCGTCCGGACGGCCGCCACTTTCCCTTCCGGAGTGACCCCGGAAAACACGTCGGCAGGATCAATTCCGACGGCGGCAGCCACCTTCGCAGCCGCCGCGGCGTTGTCCCCGGTCAACAGGATGGGCCGCAGTCCGAGTTCCTTCAACGCGCCCACTGCGTCCGCTGAGCCTGCCTTGGGGGCATCCCGGAGGCTGATGATGCCGGCCGGTGCCCCGTCCACGGCCACCCAGACGGCGGTGGCACCCCCCGCTTCGGCAGCCGCCAACGCGGCTTTCCGGTCCGGGCCAAGGGCAAGTCCTGACTGTTCCAGCCAGCCGGTGCGGCCGGCGGCCACCAGCCTGTCTTCCACGGTTCCCAGCACTCCGCCGCCTGGCTCGGAACGGAACCCGTGGACGGGCGGCAAGGCGCCGCCGTCGTGCGTCTCCCGGCTCTTCCCGGCCGCGGCGATGGCCCTGGCCACTGGATGTTCCGACGCGGCCTCGACTGCCGCCGCCAGGCGCAGCACTTCGGCTTCCGTGAAGCCCGGCAGCGCCGTGGTGCCGTCCACAGACAGGATGCCGGTGGTGACGGTGCCGGTCTTGTCCAGCAGGATGGTGTCCACCGTCCGGGTGTCCTCCAGGACCTGCGGGCCCTTGATCAGGATGCCCAGTTGGGCGCCGCGTCCCGTTCCCGCCAGCAGGCCAACCGGTGTGGCCAGCCCCAGGGCACAGGGACACGCGATGACCAGCACGGCCACCGCAGCGGTAAACGCGGAACTCAGCTCGCCGGCGGAGATGGCCGGCCCGGCAGCCAGGAGCCAGAGCCCGAACGTGGCCACGGCAATGACCAGCACCACCGGTACGAACACGGCGCTGACGCGGTCGGCGAGGCGGGCGATGGGCGCCTTGCCGGTCTGGGCCTGGGAGACCAGCCGGGCCATCTGGGCCAGCGTGGTGGCTGACCCCACGCGGGTGGCCCGGACCAGCAGCCGGCCTGAGGTATTGATGGTGGCGCCGGTTACCCGGCTGCCCGGACCCACGTCCACCGGCATGGATTCGCCGGTGACCAGGGATGCGTCAACGGCCGATGTCCCCTCGGTGACCACGCCGTCCGTGGCTATTTTTTCGCCGGGGCGGACCACCAGCAGGTCATCCACCTGCAGCCGGTCAGCGGGGATCGACAGTTCGTTTCCCTCCCGCAGGATAGTGGCAGCCTTGGCGCCGAGGTTCAGGAGGGCCTGCAAGGCATCGCCCGCCTTCTGCTTGGCGTTGGCCTCCAGGAACCTGCCCAGGAGCAGGAAGGTGGTGACCACTGCCGCCACTTCGAAATAGAGCCCGCCGGCTGCCATGCCCTCCATTCCGGGGCTTTCGGTCATGCGGGGATCCGCCAGCAGCTGCCAGGCGGAGAACAGGTAGGCGGCAGCAACGCCGATGGACACCAGGGTGTCCATGGTGGAGGTCAGGTGCCTTGCGTTGATGGCTGCGGCCCGGTGGAAGGGCCACGCGGCCCAGGTCACCACGGGCAGGGCCAGGACGGCGGCGGCCCAGCCCCAATGCGGGAAGTGGAAGGCGGTCACCATGGAGATGAGGAAAACGGGGACCGTGAGGGCTGCGGAGACCATGAGGCGGGGGCGCAGCGATGCGGCGGAACCGCCGTGGGACATGTGGTCCCCGCCGGCAGCGTCCATCGCGTGGCTGTGGCCGTGGTCCGCGGCGGGCCGCACGGTGGCCGTGTAGCCGGCAGCGTTGACGGTGGCCACCAGCTGGTCATCGCTGATATGGGCAGGAACGCTCACGTGGGCGGATTCCAAAGGCAGGTTGACGGTGGCTGCCACGCCTTCGAGCTTGCCCAGCTTCCTTTCCACGCGGTTGACGCACGACGCGCAGGTCATGCCTGTGATGTCCAGGTCAACCGTGCGGTGGTCCGATGGGTGCAGGAGCCCGTGCTGGCTCATGTCCGCCTCCTTGGTCAGGGGATAAAAGGGTTCAGGCCTGGTTGGCGACGACAAGGTAGCCGGCCTCGGCCACTGCTTCACCGATGTCCGACGGCGGCAAGGCGCCGCTCGAGGTAATGGTGACCGTGGAGATGCCGCCGGCGTTGAGGTCTACGGCGACCGCTTCCACCCCGGCCAGGGACTCCAGTTCTTCGCTGACCGCCGAGACGCAGTGGCCGCAGGTCATGCCGGACACGCTGACGGTGGTGGTGATGGGTGAGGTGGTGCTCATGGCTGGCTCCTTGGGTTGTGGGTGGTGTTCGCAGGCTGGTGCTGCCTCAACGGATCAGGCGGCCGATGGCTTCCGTGGCTTCCTTGACCTTTGCATCGATGGCCCCGGCGCGCAGTTCCGGATCCGGCTCCGCGGCGGCGCCCACCACACAATGGCCGATATGTTCCTCTACCAGGCCCAGGCTCACGGCGTGCAGGGCCTTCGTGACTGCCGAGACCTGGGTGAGGATATCGATGCAGTACTTGTCCTCGTCCACCATGCGGGCGATGCCGCGGACCTGGCCCTCGATGCGCTTGAGCCGGCGGAGGTAGGCGTCCTTGTTGCCCGTGTAGCCGTGGACGGCGGGGGTGTGCTCCGGCGTCGGCTGTTCTGCAGTGTCCATACTGCCAACTTATACCCCCTTGGGGTATGGTGCAAGTACCCCTGGGGGGTATTCCAAGGACAGGCCTCATGATCTTGGCCGGGCACAAAAAAGCTCCGGAGTGCGTTATTGGGGGATACGCACTCCGGAGCAGCATTTGGGCAGGCCCGCGGTTCACTTGGGCTTGCGAAATTAAGCTTACTGGCTGGTAGGGCGGTCCGCCAGCACCGCGAATAAGTACTTTCGCTTTATTTTCCACACCACAAAAAAGCCGGCCAAACTGTTGTTGGAAAGAAAACCGTTGCGGCCCGCCGCCGCCGGTGGTTGCATGGAACGCATGGCAACCGCGGAGAGTTATGTCCTGGCGATCGGAACCAAAAAAGGGTTATGGCTGGCCACCAGCCCGGACCGGAGCAATTGGGCCTTTACCGGCCCGCATTTCCTGATGAGCGAGATCCCCAGCGTGGGGATCGACACGCGGGAAGGCCGGACGCGGATCATGGTGGGGGTGCGCAGCGAGCACTGGGGGCCCACCGTGGCACACTCCGACGATCTTGGCGCCACGTGGTCCGAGCCTGCGGAGGGCGCCATCACTTTTCCCGCTGACACCGGGGCGGCGGTGGAGCGGATCTGGCAGATCCATCCGGACGCAGAATCCCGGCCCGGGGTGGTGTGGGCGGGTGCCCAGCCCATCTCGGTCTGGAAATCAACGGACGGGGGAGAGCATTTCGAGCTGAACCGGGGCCTGTGGGACCACCCCCACCGCAGCGAGTGGGGCGCAGGCTACGGCGGCGCGGCGGCGCATTCAATCGTGGTGCAGCCAGGCGGTGACACCGTCCACATCGCCATGAGCACCGGCGGCGTCTACCGTTCCCTGGACGGGGGCTCCTCCTGGGAGCCGCGGAACCGCGGCATTTCTGCGGGCTTTATGCCGGACGCCGAACCGGAATTCGGCCAGTGTGTGCACAAGATTGCGGCGGACGCCGGGATCGAAGGCAGGCTGTACGCCCAGAACCACCATGGTGTGTACCGGACAGACGACAACGCCGACACCTGGACGTCCATCGCTGATGGGCTTCCCGCAGACTTCGGCTTTGTGATGCTGGCGCATCCGCGGCGGGAAGGGACCGCCTGGGTCATTCCGCTGAAGGCCGACGGCGAACGGATTCCGCCGGATGCCGAACTCGCGGTGCACCGGACGGATGACGCCGGTGCCACCTGGCTTAGATCCACCACCGGGCTGCCGGACCACGAATACAACAGCGTTCTGCGCGACGCCGCGGCAGTGGATAGCGCCGAACCGGCAGGCGTCTACTTCGGCACCCGTGGCGGCTCCGTCTACGCAAGCCCGGACGAGGGGGAAACCTTCACCGAGGTGGCTGCCCACCTGCCGGATGTCCTGTGCGTCCGGGCGGCAGTGGTGGCCGGTGCCTGACATCACTGTGGTGCTGCCCAGCGTGCTGCAGCCCCTGGCCGGCGGGCAGTCCGTTCTGACTGCGCCCGCTGACGCGGCGGTGACTGTTGGGAGCGTGCTGGATGCGGTGACGGCGGACTTTGCCATCCTGGCCCGCCGGTTGCGGGACGAAACGGGTGCCTTGCGCCGGTTCGTCAATGTTTATGTGGACGGCGACGAGGTCCGCCGCCTGCAGGGCCTGGCTACCGAGGTGGAGCCCGGCCAGGAAGTACTGGTCATCCAATCCGTGGCCGGCGGCTGAGGCGGAAGGGTCCAGCGCCGTGCGGGCAGTCCATACTGACTGCGCCCGCACTGCCGTGCCCGGTCCGGCTCAGGCCACCCGCCAGATGCTGCACTCGTCAGCGTTGATGGCCTTCCGCAGGCCGGTAAGCCGGTCGACGATCCAGATGACGCCGATGCCCGGCGCGGTCTCCTGGACACTGCCGCGGCGGATGACCACGTCGTCGTAGGAAGGGCCCACAGAGAGCCTGGCTTCAATTTCATCACCGCGGTGGAGCTGGTCCAGGGCGCGGACTCTGGTTACATTCGGCGTCGCTTTCGTCAACATGGGGGCCTCCTGGCGCTGGGACGGGCCCTTGCCCGCAGTTCCAGTGTGGCCCTGCAATGTTGCGCGCCGGTTTCACCGCCGTTAGCTGCCGGTTAGTTCTGCGCGCCGGCGCTGTTTCCGGCGGCCCCTACTCCGTGCCGGCCGCCCGGTAGCCGGCCAGGAACGTGGCGATCCTGCCCACGGCCTCCTCGATGTCCAGGACGGAGGGCAGGATGACGAACCGGAAATGGTCCGGCGCAGGCCAGTTGAAGGCCGTGCCGTGGGAAACCAGGATTTTCTGGTCCCGGAGCAGGTCCAGGACAAACTGCTCGTCGCTGGCGATAGGGTAGAGGTCCGGGTCCAGGCGCGGGAAAAGGTACATGGCCCCCGCCGCCGGGACGCAGGTGACACCGGGGATGGCGGTCAGCAACTGGTAGGCGAGATCCCGCTGTTCCCGGAGCCTTCCGCCGGGCCGGACCAGCGCCTCGATGCTTTGGTAGCCGCCCAGGCAGGTCTGGATGGCGTGCTGGGCGGGAACGTTCGGGCATAGGCGCAGTGAGGCGAGGAGCTCCAGGCCTTCGCGGTAACTGGCGGTCGCGGCCAACGGGCCGGTGATGGCCACCCAGCCGGCGCGGTAGCCGGGCATCCGGTAGGCCTTGGACAGGCCGCTGAACGTCAGGCAGCAGACATCCTCCGCGACGGCCGCTGTATGGATGTGCTCGGCGCCGGCGTAGAGCACCTTTTCGTAGATTTCGTCCGAAAAGAGGACCAGGTTGTGCTTCCGGGCCAGCGACGCGAACTGCTCAAGGATGTGGCGGGGGTAGACGGCGCCCGTGGGGTTGTTGGGGTTGATGATCACAATCCCCTTGGTCCGGCTGGTGATTTTCGCCTCGACATCGGCCAGGTCCGGCCACCAGTTGTCCGCTTCCTCGCAGAGGTAGTGCACCGGCTTGCCGCCCGTCAAGGTCACGGCGGCGGTCCACAGCGGATAATCGGGCGCCGGGACCAGGATTTCGTCGCCGTTTTCCATAAACGCCTGCAGGCACATGGAGATGAGCTCACTGACGCCGTTGCCAATGAAGATGTCTTCCACGCCGATCTGCATCAGGCCGCGGGTCTGGTAGTACTGCGAGATGGCGGTACGGGCGGAGAAGATTCCCTTGGAGTCGCTGTAGCCCTGCGCGCCCCGGAGGTGGTGGATCATGTCCACCACCACGGACTCGGGGGCTTCCATGCCGAACGGGGCAGTGTCGCCCAGGTTCATCTTGAGGATCCGGTGCCCCTCCGCCTCCATGGTTTTGGCTGCCTGGAGAATGGGGCCCCGCAACTCGTACCGGACGTTCTGAAGTTTGCTGGAGTGTTGCATGGCGCGCATGGTTGATCATTTCACAGCCGCCGCCCCACCGCCCGTGATGACCCGTCGGCAGCCCCGAGGATCATGTGTTAGCGATCACAAAAAACTATTGACGATGGTTAGAATAAGCACTAGCGTAAGGGTCTGCCGGCTATCCGGGGGACACCCGCGCCAGCCCAGGCTCTTGGTACACAGTTTCCGGCAATGACCGCCGGGCCATCTGAAGGGAAAGCAATGAAGCTTCTTGAAACCACCGTCTCGCGCCGCAACGTCCTGGCCGGCCTGGGCGCCTCAGCCCTGGGCATCATCACCCTCACGGGCTGCGGCGGGTCCGGCACCGCCTCCTCATCCGGCGGCAAGGACTTCGTGATGACCGTCTGGGGCGGGGACCCGGACAAGGCCGCATACCAGGCCCGGCTGGACCTCGCCAAGGCCAAATACCCCGACTACAACATCACGCTCCAGCTGATTCCGAACAAGGACTACGCCCAGAAGGTCCAGACCATGATCTCCGGCGGCACCGGCCCGGACATCATGCAGGTCGCGGAAGACGCCAACGCCTACAGCTCAAAGAACCAGCTGCTGGCCCTGGACGATCTGATCGGCAAGTCCGCCCTGGACCTCTCCGCGACCTTCGGGCCCGTGGCGGAGAACTGGAAGTACAAGGACAAGACCTACGCCATCCCGGACCGCGCCGGAGCCATGATCATGTATTACAACACCGCCGAATTCGAGAAGAAGGGCATCCCGGCACCCACGGCGGACTGGACCTGGGACGACCTGCTCTCGGCCGCCAAGGAACTCACTGGCGACGGCGTCTACGGCTACGGCGGCACCGAATGGTGGCCCATCTGGATGTCCTTCGCCTACCAGAACGGCGGACAGATCATCGATCCGGGCAGCGGCCGGCCCACCGTGAACACCCCTGAAGTCATCGAGGCGCTGCAGTTCTGCCAGGACCTGGTCTTTAAGCACAAGGTGGCCCCGTCCAAGGTTGACTACGCCAACATGGGCGCCGGCGTGGGCGGCGACGCCGCCTTCGCGTCGGGCAAGGTGATGATGAACAGCACTGGCTTCTGGAACATCGGCAGCCTGGCCAAACAAAAGACCATCAGCTGGGATGTGGCGCCCGTCTGGCGCGGCCAGGAGAAGGCCATCGCAGCCTTCGGTTCCGGCCTTGCCGTGTCCCGGAGCAGCAAAAACCCCGACGACGCCTTCAAGATCATTGAATTCATGACTTCTGCCGAGGGCCAGAAACCCATCATGGACCTGGGCCAGGACGTCCCCGCACGCCAGGACCTGCAAAGCAGCCAGGAGTTCCTCAAGCCGGCCTGGCTGGACGCCACCGTGGACATGCAGGTGTTCCCCGATTCCGCACCGTCCATCTTCAAACCCCCGTTCATCCCCGAGTGGAACGAAATGCAGAAGGCCATGACTGACGCGCTGTCCGACTTCTGGCTCGGCAAGTCCGATGCCAAGGCCAGCGCCGCTGACCTGCAGAAGCGGCTTGAGTCCATCGTAAAGGCCTAGGCGCGGCAGACGGCCATGTCAGTCCTGCAGAAGCCCACCTCCGCGCCGGCGCGGGAGGCGCCCAACCCCCGCAAGGCCCGCCCCAGCGCCATGCGCCGCAAGGAAGCCAGGTTCTTCTGGCTTTTCATCTCACCCTGGATCATCGGATTTGTGGTGTTCCTGCTCGGCCCCATGCTGGCCTCCATCTACCTGTCCTTCACGGACTGGGACTCCTTCACGGACCCCAACTGGGTGGGCGTTGCCAACTACGTCCGGCTCTTCACCGAAGACGAGATCTTCCATAAATCCCTCTGGAACACGTTCTATTTCGCGTTCTTCTCCGTGCCGCTGGGCATGGCCATCGCGCTGTTCCTGGCCGCGCTGCTGAACAAGCAGATGAAGGGGCGGAAGCTGTTCCGCACCCTGGTCTACCTGCCGCACCTGGTGCCGATCGTCGCCGTCGCCCTCATCTTCCAGATGGTGCTGGCACCCGATTCCGGCCCGCTCAACAGGTTCCTCGCCGTGTTCGGGATCGACGGTCCCGCCTGGCTCTTCGAGAGCGACTGGGTCAAGCCTGCGATCATCCTGCTGTCCCTGTGGCAGGCAGGCGGTGCCACCGTGCTGCTGCTGGCCGGTATGAAAGGCATCCCGCAGGAATTCTACGAAGCGGCAGAAATCGATGGCGCCTCCGGGATCCGCCAGTTCTGGAGCATCACCTTTCCGCAGCTGACCCCCATCATCTTCTTCAACCTGATCATGGGCATCATCGGTGCGTTCCAGGTGTTTGCGCAGGTCTACATCCTGACCCAGGGCGGGCCGGACAACGCCAGCCAGATGGTGGTCCCGCTGCTGTTCAACGAGGCCTTCCGGAACTACCGGATGGGCTACGCCTCCGCCATCTCCTGGGTGCTGTTCCTCATCGTCATGGCACTGACCGTCCTGGCCTTCGCCACCTCACGCAAGTGGGTCTTCTACGAAACCGAGGTCAAGAACTGATGGCCGCCCTCAAGGTCTACAAAAGTTCCGCCTTCACCTACGGGTGGCTCACGGTGGCATCCGCCATCTTCTTCGCACCGCTGGTGTTTGTGGTCTCCATCGCCCTCAGCAGCGACCAGACGGTGGCATCCGGCAGCTTCTCACTGATCCCCACAGAATTCCAGTGGGACAACTTCGTGCGGATTTTCCAGACCCAGCAGCCGGTGGGCAACTTTGTGCTGAACTCCGTCATCATCTCGGTGTTCGCCACCGTGGGGCAGGTGTTCTCCTCCGCGCTGGTGGGCTACGCCTTCGCCCGGCTCCGTGCCAAGGGTAAAAACATCACCTTCATGATTGTGTTGGCCACCATGATGATCCCTGCCCAGATCACCATGATCCCGCAGTTCATCCTGTTCAAGGAGCTCGGCTGGATCAACACGTTCCTGCCGCTGATCATCCCCAACTTCTTCGGCAACGCCTACAACATTTTCCTGATCCGGCAGTTTGTTTCCAGGCTGCCCCTGGAAATGGATGAGGCTGCCATGGTGGATGGGCTGGGCTACTTCGGCATCTTCCGCCGGATTGTGCTGCCCATGATGACCCCGGTCCTGATGGCCATCGCCATCTTCACCCTGACCTTCACCTGGGGCGACTTCATGGGCCCACTGATCTACATCAACGACGACACCAAGATGCCGCTGGCGCTGGGCGTCCAGCTGCTCACCAGCACCAGCCAGGAACTGCAGACACCGCCGTGGAACCTGGTCATGGTGGGCACCGTGTTCCTGTCCCTGCCCATGATCATCATCTACTACTTCGGCCAGAAATACATGTACGAAATGAACATCACCACCGGCAGCGCAGGGGTGAAATGATGCAGGATTCCGACGGCGGCAGCGTCCGCCTCGAGGACGGCCGGCTGCTGATCGACGGCGGCCCCGAGGTATTGCTGTGCTCCTCGCTGTTCTACTTCCGGCTTCCTCCGGAGCAGTGGCGCGAACGCCTCCGGCTGGTCCGCGCATCAGGGTACCGCGCCGTGGACGTCTACTTTCCCTGGAACTTCCACGAGCTCCGGCCCGGCACGTTCGACTTCACCGGCGCCAGGGACATCGCGCGGTTCCTGGACCTCGCCGCCGAGGAGGACCTGTTGGTGATGGCCCGCCCCGGCCCGTACATCTGCTCCGAGGTGGACGGCGGAGGACTGCCGGCCTGGCTGGGGCTGGATCCCGAACTCCGGGTCCGGCAGAACGAGCCGCGCTTCCTGTCCCAGGCGCTGGCCTGGTACCGGGAGGTACTGCCCCTGATCGCCGAACGCCAGCACGGCAACGGCGGCAGCGTGGTCCTGGTCCAGGTGGAGAACGAACTGGATTTCTTCGACTGCGAGGACCGGACCGGCTACGTGGAAGTCCTCGCGGACGCGGCCAGGGCTGCCGGGATCACGGTTCCCATCATTGCCTGCGCCGGCCAGGGCGACCTTGCCGGCGCCACCGGCAACGCCCGGGGTGTGGTGCCGGCCGCAAACTTCTACCCGGACGACGCCTCCCCTGACGTTGAGGCCGAGGTGCTGGCGTACCAGCAGGAACTGGCCGCCCAGGGGATCCCGCTGCTTATCACGGAAACCAACCGGCTCCACCTGACACTGCGCCGCGGACTCCTCTCGGGTGCCCGCCTGCTGGCCCCCTACCTGCAAAGCTCGGGTTGGAATTTCGACCTGAACCCGTCCGCCGGAAACTGGGGAAACCCCGGCAACTTCATGACCCACAGCTACGACTTCGGCGGCTACGTGGCAGCCGACGGCGCCACCCGGCCGGAGTACGCCGAAGGCCAGCGGCTGGCGGCGGTGATCGGTGCGCTGGGCGTCCGGCTGGCAGGCGCGGCGCCCGTCCTGGCCGCGCCGCTGGAACTGGTGCCCGACTTCGCCACGTCCAGCGTCCGGCCCGTGCTGGCGCTCGACGGCGGCGGGTTCCTGGCCGGGCTGCCCAACCTGTCCGGCACGGACGGGATGCTGCAGCTCAAGACCGATGCCGGGGCCACCGCCACGGCCCTGGTTCCCGCCGGCCACTGCCCGCTGCTCCTGGCCGGCCTGCCGCTGGCAGGCTGGGGCGTGCCGGCCGTGCTGGAACTGGCCACGGCCGAACTGACGGCCAGCGCCGCTGCCCCCGGCGTCCTGAACCTCACGTTTGCGCCCGCCCCGGGCGCGGTGCTGGTGCTCTCGACGGACCGGGACACCACAGTGCTGTCCGGCACCGCCGGCCACAGCGGCAGCTTCCTCATCGTGGACGTGGCGGCGGGTCCCGGCGAGGTGGCGTTCGACGACGGCACCCGGCTGGCGTGGTCAACGTCCGCGGCACCCACGACGGGCGCCGTGGCCAGCCCGGGTGCCGGCGTCGCGCTTTCCACCGGACGCACCCTTGCTGCCCGGCCCTTCACCGGGATTCCGGCAACCCGGCACGCCGCGGCGCCGCCACTGGAGGAAGTCGGTGTGTATGCCGGCCGGGCCCGGTACCGGGCCGCTGTTCCCGCAGGCTGCCGCCGGCTTCTTATCCACGGGGCCGCCGACATCGTGGACTTTTCCCACCACAGCACTCCGGCCGGCGGATCAGTGCCCCTGGGCACCAGGATTCCCTACGGCGCCGGCATGGATGTGGACCTGCCCGCCGCCGGCGGCGAGGTGGTGGCCGACGTCGAAATCTGGGGCCACGCAAATTTCGACGACGTCCGGCTGCCCGCGCTGGCCCTCGGCTCGCTGCGCGGGGTAGGGACCGTCCTGGCCGTCATCGCCGCCACGGACGTCTCCGGGCTGTGGCGGGTCCACGGCCCGGACCAATGGGCCGCACCCGGCGGCGCCGTCCGCAGGTTCGGCGGCTGGAGCAGCACACGGCTGGGCGCCGGCATCGAATACCGCAAAACCATTCCGGCTCCCCGGCAGGGGGAGGCGTGGCTGCACTTTGCCGGGCTGGCCGCTCCCGTGCAGGTGCGGGTGGACGGCGGTCCTTCCGTGGCCGTTCCCGCCGAAAACCCCTACCTGCCCCTGCCGGCCGGTGCGGACAGCTGGGACGTGGCGGTCAGCCTGACCCATGACCCGTCGGCCCCGTCCGTGGCCGTGACGCTGCTGTCGGGAACGCCGCTGCGGGACTGGGACGTGCAGGCACTGCCGCAACAGCACCTGGACGCCCTGGCGCTTGCCGCCGGGACCGCGGCGGTTGAATCCGCGGCGGAACCGCTGCCGGTGGTTGTCCGCCCCGGCCAGCCAGTTTGGCTGGTCCCGGACACTGCAGCGCTGCAGCCGGGACACGGGTATTTCCTGGCAGCGGCCGGGTCAGGCCTGATGGCCAGCGTGTGGCTCGACGGGCAGCGGCTGGGGCGGTTCTTCCCCGGCGGGCAGGAGTCCGGCAGTGACCTGGAGCTCCGCGGCGGCGACCCCGGCGTGATCTGGTTCCCGGCCCCTATGATAAAACCGGACGCCAGGCTGACGCTCCTGCTCGAATGCCGGGGCACCGCGGCCGGCACCCTCGACTCCCTGCTGTGCCGTCCGGCCGCCAGCTGATCCGCACCAACAACGAAAACACACCAATGCCGAAAAGAACGTCCAGGGACATCCGCAATGAAAGCCGCTTCGCGCTGCTCCGCGGCCTCTATGCCCTCCGCACCGCCACCCGCCAGGAGTTGGCCTCCGCCACGGGACTGAGCTTCGCCACCATCTCCAGCATTGTGGGCGAGCTGATCGAGGCCGGGGTGCTGGTGGAGGCCGGACGCGAGGACTCCGGCGGCGGCCGGCCCGTGACCCGGCTGAAGATATCCCCCGAACGCGGCACCCTGGTGGGGGTGGACATCGCGGAAACGTACATCCACGTGGACATCTACGACCTCTCCCTGTGTGTAATCGGCAAGGCCGAAAGTGCCCTGGGCATCGAGGAAAACGAACCGGCGGCCCTGGTCCGCCGGGTGGCAGGGGTCATCAACCAGGCCGCCGCAGACGCCGGAATCGCCCGCAGCTCGCTGGTGCGCGTCGGCGTCAGCCTCCCGGGCCAGGTGGATCCCCAGCGGGGGGTGTCCGTCTTCGCCCCGAACTGGGACTGGCACGAGGTCAACATCCAGGCCCTGCTCAGCAACGCGATCGGGCTGCCGGTGGACGTTGACAACCCGCTGCGGGCGATCGCCCTGTCCGAGCTCTGGTTCGGCGCCGGCCGCCTGGTGGCCAACATCGCTGCCGTGAACCTGGGCACCGGTGTGGGCGCCGGCCTTGCCCTGGACGGTGAGCTGGTCCGGGGCGCCAGCAACACCGCCGGGGAATGGGGCCACACCACCCTCATGTTTGGCGGCCGGCTCTGCCGGTGCGGCCGGCACGGCTGTGTGGAGGCGTACCTGGGGGTGCCCGGCCTGCAGCAGACCATGGCGGAAATCAACGCAGGCCACCCCCTCCTCACGGCGGACCGGCAGCGGGAATTCGTCCTCGCCGTCGCCAAAGGCTTGGCCGCCGGCGACCCCGACTGCACCGAACTGCTGGACGTCACGGGCCAGTACTTCGCCGCCGCCCTGGGTAACCTCATCAACTTCATCAACCCGGACCACGTCAGCATCCTGGGCTGGACCGCGGCCAACATCGGCCCCGAACTGCTCCAGGCCACGGAGAAACACCTGGCCCGGGAGATGCTGCCCAGCGCCGGGGGCGTGGTGCGTGTGGGACTGTCCACCGTCGTCGGCAACGCCGTCACCCTGGGCATGGCAACCCTGGCGCTTGAGGGATTCCTTGAGCAGGCAGGAGTGCCCAGCCGCGGCGCCTTGCCCCGCGCCGGCGCCGCACTGCCGGCCGATCCCCGGCCGCACCAAACCCGCGGGCCGCAGCCCGCCAAAACCACTTAAGAAGGAGCACCCCGGATGGGACATTTCGAGATCGGCACCGAGGATTTCCTGCTGGACGGCGCACCGTTCCGCATCCTCTCCGGCGCCATCCACTACTTCCGGGTCCACCCCGACCAGTGGGCGGACCGGATCCACAAGGCCCGGCTGATGGGCCTGAACACCATCGAGACCTACGTGCCCTGGAACGAGCACTCGCCGGAACCCGGCACGTTCCTGACCAACGGGGGCCTGGACCTGGCCCGGTTCCTGGATCTGGTCCAGGCGGAGGGGATGCAGGCCATTGTCCGGCCGGGGCCGTACATCTGCGCCGAGTGGGACAACGGCGGCCTGCCCGCCTGGCTGTTCACGGACCCGTCCATCGGCGTCCGCAGCAGCGAACCAGGCTTCCTGGCCGCCGTGGATGGGTTCCTGGCCGGCCTGCTGCCCATCGTCGTCGAACGCCAGGTCAGCCGGGGCGGGCCGGTCATCCTGCTGCAGATCGAAAACGAGTACGGCGCCTACGGCAGCGACAAGGCCTACCTGCAGCACCTCGTCGATTTCGCGCTGAATGCCGGCGTTGACGTGCCGCTGTTTACCTGCGACCAGCCCTTCGGCAGCATGATCGAGGACGGCTCGCTGCCGTTCCTGCACAAAACCGGGACGTTCGGGTCCCGGACGGCGGAGCGGCTGGCCTTCCTCCGGGAACGGCAGCCAACCGGACCGCTGATGTGCGCAGAATTTTGGAACGGCTGGTTTGATAATTGGGGCACCCACCACCACACCACCGACGCTGCCGCCTCCGCCGCCGAACTCGATGCCCTGCTCAGCGCCGGCGCCTCCGTAAACGTCTACATGTTCCACGGCGGCACAAACTTCGGCTTCACCAATGGCGCCAACGACAAGGGCATCTACGAGCCCACCATCACCTCCTACGACTACGACGCCCCGCTCAGCGAGGACGGCTACCCCACGGACAAATACTTCGCCTTCCGGGACGTGATCGCCAAACACTTCCCCGTCCCGGAGGAGATGCCCTCCCGACGGCGCCCTGCCGCCGAAACGGAGGTGGCCGTGACCTCGGCCGCCGGTTTGCTTGGCTCCCTGGACCTGCTGGGCGGGCCCCGCACCCTGGCCGGGCCGGCGCCCACCACCGAGGACGCCAGGCAGTACCGGGGCTTCACGCTCTACAGCACGGAGGTGGACCGCGGCGGCGTGCTGACCGTTGCGGAAGTCCGGGACCGTGCCCAGTTTTTCCTGGCCGGCGCACCCGTGGGTGTCCTCAGCCGCGAACTGGGGGAACGGGCCATCACCATCCCCTCCGGCGGGCTGCTCCAGGTCCTGGTGGAGGACCAGGGCCGGGTGAATTACGGCCGGCGGATCGGCGAATTCAAGGGCCTGATGGCGCCCGTGAAGCTCAATGGCGGCGAACTGCTGGACTGGGACATCCAGGCGGTGGACGTTGGAAAGCTGGGCAGCCTGCGCCCGGCGGCGACGGACCTTGCTGCGGCCGCCGGTGTGCCGGGGCCGTCCGTTGCGTTTGCGGACTTCGAGGTGGACGAGCCGGGCGACCGCTACCTGCGGCTGGACGGCTGGACCAAGGGAAACGCATTCGTCAACGGCTTCAACCTGGGCCGCTACTGGAGCAGGGGGCCGCAGCGGACCCTCTACGTTCCGGGTCCGCTGCTGACGCCGGGACGCAACGAACTGGCCATCCTGGAACTGCACGGCAGCACCACCCGGACCGTGCAGTTCGTCGCGGCACCGGACCTGGGCCCGGACGAAAAGTAGCCCCGCGCCCCGCGGCGGGTTCCGCCCGCCGCGGTCCGGGGACAGAATGGGGTCCATGGAACTTCCCGTGATGCCGCCCGTGCCGCCCATGCTCGCCAAAGCCGTCAGCGGCATCCCGGAAGGGGAACTGAGCTACGAACCCAAATGGGACGGGTTCCGGTCCATCATCTTCCGCGACGGGGACGACCTGGAGATCGGCAGCCGGAACGAAAAGCCCCTGACCCGCTACTTTCCGGAACTGGTGGCCGCGCTGAAGGAAAACCTGCCGCCGCGGTGCGTGGTGGACGGCGAAATCGTCCTGGTCGGCGCCGCCGGGGACCGGCTCGACTTTGATGCCCTGCAACAGCGCATCCACCCCGCCGCGAGCCGGGTTAACCTCCTGGCGGGGGAGACCCCGGCGTCGTTTGTGGCCTTCGACCTGCTGGCCCTCGGCGACGACGACTTCACCGGCCGGCCGTTCGCCGAGCGCCGGGCGGCGCTGGAGCAGGCACTCGCCGGCAGCCGCGCCCCGGTCCACCTCACGGCCGCCACCACGGACAAGGACACGGCAGGGACCTGGTTCCGGCAGTTTGAAGGGGCAGGGCTGGACGGGATCGTGGCCAAGCCGCTGGCCGGAACCTACCAGCCGGACAAACGCGTGATGTTCAAGATCAAGCACGAACGCACTGCGGACTGCGTGGTGGCCGGCTACCGGGTGCACAAGAGCGGCCCGGACGCCATCGGATCATTGCTGCTGGGCCTGTACAAGGACGACGGCGGGCTGGCGAGCGTGGGTGTGATCGGCGCCTTCCCGATGAAGCGGCGCCAGGAGCTGTTTGCTGAGCTGCAGCCTTTGGTCACGGATTTCGAAGCGCATCCATGGGCGTGGGCCCGGCAGGAAGAAGGGGAGCGGACGCCCCGCAAGGCGGAAGGCAGCCGGTGGAGCGGGGGCAAGGACCTCTCCTTTGTGCCGCTCCGGCCGGAACTGGTGGTGGAAGTGCGCTATGACCACATGGAGGGGGAGAGGTTCCGGCACACGGCACAGTTCTCCCGCTGGCGGCCGGACCGTGATCCCGCCTCCTGCACCTATGCCCAGCTGGAGGAACCCGTCAGCTTCGACCTGGCCGCGGTGCTGGCGACGGGGCGGCCGTAGGCGGTCAGCCTTCCGGGGCTTCGCCCCTGAGCCCGGCACGGGCGGCGTGGGTCCTGGCATCCAGCATGGTCCACAGGCCGTCGGCCCGGCAGGGAATGGACGCCCCCACCAAGGCCTGGCTGTGTGGATGCTGGGGAGCTGCGAAGAAGTCGCGGGTTTCGGCCACTTCCACCACCCGGCCCGCCAGCAGCACGGCCACCCGGTCGCACATGTAGCGCACCACATCCATGTCGTGGGAAACGACGATGAGGGACAGGTGGTGCTCCCGCTGCAAGCGGAGCAGCAGGTTCAAGATGGTCCGTTGGGTGAGGGCGTCCAGGGCGGAGGTGGCTTCGTCGCAGATCAGGACCTGCGGTTCGAGCAGGAGGGCCCGGGCGATGGTGGCCCGCTGGAGCTGCCCGCCGGAGCACTGGCCGGGACGCCGGTCCAGCAGGCCCGCGTCCAGTTCCACTTCCTTGATGGCGGCCGCAATGCGCTCATCCCGCTGGGCCAGCGTCAGTGACCGGTGCGGCCTGAGCGGGGCCGCCAGGCTGGCCCGCAGCGTCAGCCGGGGGTCGAAGGCGCTGTGCGGTTCCTGGAAGACAAGCTGCACGGCGGTGGGCAGGTGCGCGGCGGCGCCGTCCAGCCGCCGCGTGATGGTCCCGGTGCTGGGTGCCTCAAGCCCCACGATGGCTTTCGCCAGCGTACTTTTGCCGGATCCCGACTGGCCGAGGACACCCAGGATTTCGCCGCGCCGCAGGGTAAGCGAAACGTCCTCAAGCGCGGACCTGGCGCGCTTGGGCCCGAAGTGCTTGCCCACCTTATCCATAACAAGGACCTCACGCTCTGTCGAAGCCGGACGACGGCGGGAAACCGGTGCCAGCTGCGCTGCGGCCAGGAGGTCGCGGGCGTAGTCCGTCGCAGGCCGGGTGAGCAGCTCGCCGGCCGGACCGGCTTCCACGATGCTGCCGGCGTTCATGACCAGGACCCGGTCCGCGTACGCGGCAACGGTGGCGAGGTTGTGGGTGATGTACAGGATGCCCAGTCCCCGCTCGCGCCGTTCCCGGTCCAGCAGTTGCAGGACCTGGCGTTCCAGGACCCTGTCCAGGGCGGACGTGGGCTCATCAGCCAGCAGCATGTCCGGCTGCCCGGCCAGCGCGAGGGCTGTCATGGCGCGTTGGGCCATCCCGCCCGAGAGTTGGTGCGGGTGGGAACGGATGCCGCGAAGCGGATCGGCGAAGCCAACCTCCTCAAGCAGTTCCACAGCCCGGGCCCGGGCCTTGGCGCCGCGAAGCCCGGCATGGAGGCGCAGCGGCTCCTTGAGGTGGGAGCCGATGGTCCGGTTGGGGTTGAACATCCGTTTAGGCTGTTGGAACAGCATTCCCAAGCGGCCGCCGCGGACCTTGTTGAGCTCCGCTTCGGTGGCCCGGGTCAGGTCAAGGTCTCCCAGGCGGATGGATCCGCCGGCAATTTCAAGGTTCGGCGGCAGCAGCCGCAGGCAGGACATGGCGGTCAGCGTCTTGCCGGAACCTGAACTGCCCACCAGCGCCACAAACTCGCCGGGTTCAACGGCGAGCGAGACACCGGAAAGAAGGCGCCTGGGGTTCGGGCCGCCGTCGGTCGCGTGCCTCACGTCCAGGTCCGCCAGGACCAGGCGCGCGCTCATTGATGTGCCGCCTGGGGCAGGAGCAGCGGCGCCGCGGCCATGTGTGCGGCCCGCTGGCCCAGCAGCGTCACGCAGAGGGCCACGGTGAAGATGACCAGGCCAGGCGCCAGGATTCCCAGCGGTGCGCGGTCTGCGAAGGGCTGGGCCGCGGCAAGCATGGAGCCCCAGTCGGACTGCGGCGGCTGGACGCCCAGACCCAGGTAGGAGAGGGCGCCGACGCTGATCAGCAGGTGCCCGAACCTCAGTGTCGCCTGGCCGAGGATGGGCGCGGTGAGGTGCGGCAGGACGTGCCGGAAGATGATGAACCACGGCGAACAGCCCACCACCCGCGCCGCGTCCACGAAGCCGCGTGCCGAAACGTCGTAGGCAAGGGTGCGGGCCAGCCTGGCGAAGGGCGTCCACCCGGTGACGGTCAGTGCCAGCAGGAGCGGCCAGAACCCGGTGCCGAGGGCGGCCACGATGAACAGCGCCACCACCATTTCCGGCAGGGCCAGCAGGACATCGTTGGTGCGCGTCAGGAATTCATCCACCCAGCCACGCCGGCGGGCGCTGATGATTCCGACGGCGACGCCCACCAGGCAGGTCAGTACCGTCGCCAGCGCGGCGACCGACATGGAGAACCGGCCGCCCTCCAGGATCCGGCTCAGCGTGTCCCGGCCCAGGTTGTCCGTGCCCAGCCAGTGATCCGCCGACGGCGGCGCCAGCCGCTGCGCGAGCTGCTGTTCTGCGGGCGGGTAGGGTGAAATCCACGGCGCCAGCAGCACGGCCAGGACGATCAGGGCAAGGACAGCCGCGGCAACCGTGGTCACTGTCATCCGCTTACGCAAGGGAACCTCCCACCGTGGGGCTGATAAGGCGATGGACGAAGTCGGCCAGTGTTGTCACGCCGACGGCCAGTGCCACCACAACCACCACGCCGCCCTGCGCGAGCGGGATGTCGCTGTTGGTGACAGCATCGAAAAGCAGCCTTCCCATACCCGGCACGGCGAAGATCACCTCCACGATCACGGAACCGCCCAGCAGCCCGGCAAACCAGACGGCGAACAGCGTGGAGAGCGGAACCATCCCGTTCGGGATGACGTGCCGGATGATCGACTGGGCGTGGCTGAGGCCGCGGGCCCGGGCTGCCGGCACATGGTCTGCGGCCGCGGCGTCGATGATGCCGGCGCGGACCGCAGAGGTGAAGAAACTGATGGGTCGCAGGGCAAGAGTGAAGACGGGAAGGACTGCCGATGACAGGTCGTTCCAGCCGGCCGTGGGCAGCACTGACAGCTTGAGGGCGAAGACCAGGACCAGGACGGGCGCCACCCAGTACTCCGGCATGGCGATCAGCGCCTGGGTGACCCCCGTGATGGCTTTGTCCGGCATGCTCCCCGGGCGAAGACCGGAAATGATGCCGAGCGGCAGGGCGACGGCTGCCGCAAGCCCCAGCGACATGGCAACCAGGCTGAGGGTGACGGCCAACGCGGGCAGGACCTGCTCCACCACGGGCGTGCGGCTGACGTAGGACAGGCCCATGTCGCCACTGAAGAAGTTGCCAAGCCAGCGGAAGTACTGGGTGGCCAGGGATTCGTTCAACCCCAGGTTCTGGGCCAGGGCCTGGACGGACGAGTCGTCGATGGCGTCCCCGGCGACCCTGGACCGGATGATTTTCCGTACCGGGTCGCCCGGAGTGACGTAGGGGATGAGGAACACCGCAAAGGAGGACACGGCAACGGCGGCCAGCAAGGTGGCCGTTCGTTTGGTGATGAACTGCAGCATACGGTCGGTTCCGGAGGACTAGGAGGCGGACTTGGCCGTCTTCGCCGTCAGAACATAGCGGGACAGCGGGTCCTGGACGTAGGAGAGCACGTTGGTGCGGACGGCGTCGGTGGCCTGTTCGTTGACCAGCCAGGCGTTCACCGCCTTGTCCTGGAGTATCCGGCCGGCTTCCGCGTACAGCTTGTACCGATCGGTGGTGTCCACGGTGGTGGCAGCGTCCGCGATGATCCTGTCGTACTCGGCGTCGCAGAAGCGGCTCAGGTTGTAGGTGCCCTTGCAGGTGTAGTCGGCGGTCAGGAAGCCGATGGGATCGGCGATGTCGATCAGCCGGTTCCGCTGGCTGAGCAGCATGTCATAGTTGCCGGCCAGGACGTCCGGTTCGGCCGAGGCGTATTCCTTGGCCTGGATGGAAAGCGGGATGCCGATGTTCTTCAGGTTCTCCTGGAGGACCGCGGCGACGTCGGCGAATTCTGCGCGCTCCACAATGGCGATGATCTCCAGCGGCCGGTCTGCCGTGTAGCCGGCGCCCGCCAGCAGCTCCTTGGCTGACTCGATGTCCTGTTTCTGCTGCTCCCGGCCTTCGCCCGCCCAGGGTTCGGAGGGGGCGAACGGCCCGGTGGCTGGCAATGCTGCGCCTTCGTAGACGCTGGCGGCCAAGGCGTCCAGGTCCAGGGAATCCCGGATTGCCTTGCGGACGTCCACGTTGTCCAGCGGGGCGCGCCCGTTGTTCATGTAGAGGGTGGCGGTCCGTGGCGAATCGGCGCCGAGCACGGTGACGCCCGCAGCGCCCTTCAGGGTGGCGAGGCTGGCGACCGGGATGGACAGGGAGATGTCGGCTTCGCCGGTCTGCACTTGGGCCGCCCGTGTGGCGCCATTGGTGATGAACCGGATTTCAGCGCCGGCGAGCTGGACGTCCCCGCCCCAGTAGTTCTCGTTGCGGTCCAGGGTCAGCGACTGCTTGGCCTTCTCGGAGACTGGGGTGAACGGTCCGGTGCAGTGGCCGAACGGGTCCACCTCGGTTTCCGTGTAGGCGGCCGGAGCCAGGATGCCGGTGTTGACGCTGGCCAAGCGGTACGGGACCAGCGGGTTTTCGGCTGGCGTGCTGACGCGGACTGTGCCGGCGTCAACAACGCTGACGCTGCTGATCATGGTCCGGTTGAAGGCGCGGGCGGGGACCTTGGCGTCCAGGACGTGGTTCAGTGCCGCCACAATCGACTCGGCGCTGAGCTCCGTGCCGTCCTGGAAGGAGACGCCCTCCCGGATGGTGAAGTCCCAGTCCAGCGGGGAGGTCTGCTTCCACTCGGTGGCCAGTGACGGCACCACTTTGCCTTCCGCCTGGTCGTACCTGGCCAGGGTCTCAAGGCAGCCGGACAGGGACAGGATGTAGGCGGCGTCTGATTCCAGGGCCCAGTTGGCCACCGGGGCGCGGAAGTTGTCCACAACGATCCGCTGGCTGGTGTCCGCCGCGGCGGTGGCCTGCCCCGGGTCCGTCTGTGTGCCGCTGAAACCGCAGCCGGCCAGGGCCAGGGTGGCCAGTGCGGCCACGAGGACGCGGGGACGGGGGAAGGAGCGCACGGGGAACCGCCTTGCTGTGACGCCGGCGGGGCCCGGCAAAAAAGTGGAGACTTCTTAGGTTAGCCTCACCTGCTGTCTTTTAGGGAATCCATGTCCTGGCCCGCTCACCGGCGCTGCCCGCGGACCCGCCCCATGCAAGGGTGCATCCACGGGCAGCCGCGGCGGTTCAGTGGGACGGCTATTTCAGGCCGAGCTGCCGGGTGGGGGTCCGGAAGGACTCCTTTGCGGTGAGGGCCGAAATCGCTGCGATACCGCAGATCACGGCGGTGAAGATGCTGATCTGGACCCAGCCGCCGGGCTTGATGCCGCCCATGGCCGCCACTATCGCCGGAGCGAAGCCAGCCATCAGGAAGCCCAGCTGCGTGCCGATGGCCAGGCCGGAGAACCGGACCTTGGTGCTGAACATCTCGGCGTAGAAGGAGGGCCACACGGCGTTGGAGGCCGCGTATCCGAAGGAGAAGAAGCCGATGGCGGCGAGGAACATCAGCGGGACGCTTCCGGATTCGAGGCTGAGCAGGAACACCGGGGTGAGGATGGCGCTGGCCACTGCACCGTAGATAAAGACGGGCTTGCGGCCGATCCGGTCCGCCAGCAGGCCGAACAGGGGCTGCGTTCCCAGGGCCACGAAGTTGGCGCCCACCACCAGCCAAAGCGTGGTGGTGCCGTCAACGCCGGCAACGGTCTTGGCGTAGCTGATGGCCAGGGTGCCGAACACGGTGGAGACGGCTGCGATGAACGCGCAGCACACCACGCGGAGCACATCGCGCCAGTGGCCCCTGAGCAGGTCGGCCACCGGGAGCTTCGAGATCTGGGCCGTCTTCTGCGCCTCGGCGAAGGCCGGCGGTTCGTGCAGGGTGCGGCGGATGAAGAAGGCCACCAGCACCACAATGGCGCTGAGCCAGAACGGAATCCGCCAGCCGATGCCGAATTTGATCTCATCCGGGAGTGCAAGGACGGGGATAAAGACGAGTGCCGCCAGGATCTGGCCGCCCTGGGTGCCGGTGAGGGTCCAGGACGTGAAGAAGGACCTGCGGTTGTCCGGGGCGTGTTCCAGGGTCATGGACGAGGCTCCGGCCTGCTCGCCGGCGGCCGACAGGCCCTGGCAGAGGCGGGCCAGCACCAGCAGTGCCGGCGCCCACCAGCCCACGGTATTGAAGTCCGGCAGGCAGCCGATCACAAACGTCGAGGCCCCCATCAGGACCAGGGTGAACATCAGGACCTTCTGCCGTCCCACCCGGTCCCCGAAGTGGCCCAGGATGACGGCGCCCACGGGCCGGGCCACGTAGGCAAAGCCGAAGGTGGCAAACGACATAATGGCGGCGTTGGCGTCCGCGCTCGGGAAAAAGACGGTGGGGAAGATCAGGGCGGCGGCGGAGCCGAAGATGAAGAAGTCATAATATTCGACGGCGCTGCCCAGGAAGCTGGCGAGGGCCGCCTTCTTGGGCGTCCCCTGCGCGGTGGCAGTGTCCTCTCCGGCGGACGGGCGTGTCTGGCTCATGGCGTTCCTTTGTGTGACGACAGTGTCGGGGAAAAGTGAAAAGCATTTTGCCGCTGCCTTGGTGCGGGCGCGTCGAGGTGCTGGCCGGAATCCGAAAATCCCGGAGGTGGTAGCCGCATGGTGGGAGCTACTGGTGCGATACAGCAATGATGGCTGTGAGCTGCGTTACCTGTCAAGAAAAATAATCACACTCTGGAAATAGCTCTCACATTGTGGCAACATCGACCTATGAGTGTGAACCAAACCACAACTGCCCAGCCGCTGGCCGGCGATGACACTGATGGCCAGCCCCCCGGGGCCGCCGGCGCCCGGGTTCCGGGCGGCACGGACATGGTGGGCAAGGCCCTGGGGCTCCTGGTCCTGCTGGGCGATGAGCCCCGCGGGGCCAGTGCTGCGGACATCTCGCGCCGGGCCGGACTTCCCTTCAGCACCACCTACCGGCTCCTGGGGTCACTGACCCGCGATGGCTTTGTGGATTATGAGCCGGATGGCCGCCGCTACCACTTGGGCCTGCGGGTATTCCAGCTGGGGCAGCGGGTATCCAACCACCACGGCTTTGCCGGGACCGCCCTGCCCATCCTGCGCCGGGTGACGGGCCGGACGGCTGAAGCCACCATCCTCAGCGTCCGCGACGGCATTCACCACCTCACTGTCAACAAAGTGGATGGCCCGCAGACGTTCCGGGTCACCAGTGACCCCGGCCACCTGGGCTCCCTGTCCGCGACCGCCGTCGGCAAGGTGCTGGTGGCATTTGCCGAGGATGCTGAACGGGAGCACCTGCTGGCCGAGCTTCCCCTGGAGCGGCTGACGGACCGGACCATCGTGGACCGGGACGCGTTCCGGGCGGAGATCGAGGCGGTCCGGCGCCGGGGCTACGCCGTGATGGACGAGGAAAACGAGACCGGCATGCGGGCCCTGGCTGTGCCAGTGCTGAACGCCCAGGGATACGCCTTCGCATCCCTTGCCACCGCAGCTCCCGTTTTCAGGCTCACCGTCGAAGGGCTCGAGGCGCACCTGCAGGTGCTGCTGGAAGCCGCGGCGGAGCTCGCGGACCGGCTTCCGCAACGCTGACCCCCGGTTAAAAGTTCGCATCTCGAACAGTAGTGCGACTAATGAACAAATGCTGTACTGTCATCCCTACACCCCCTGTCCCGGCCGCTGAGCGGCCCGCGCACCGGGTGCCGTTACCAAAGGAGCTGCACGGATGAGTTCTCGAACCGAGTCCTACCTGGTGGGACTGGTCGGCGATGGCGTTACGCCATCCCTCACCCCGCCCATGCACGAACACGAGGCCGATCTGCTGGGCCTCCGCTACCTCTACCGGCCCATCGACCTCCTGGAACTCGGCCTGGCCGGCGAAGCAGTGGGCAGCCTGCTCCGGAGCGCCCGCAGCCTCGGCTTCAACGGTCTGAACATCACCCACCCCTGCAAGCAGCTGGTCCTGGCGCACCTGGACGAGATCTCACCCGATGCCCGTCGCCTGGGCGCTGTCAACACCGTAGTCATCCGTGACGGCCGGTTCGTGGGACACAACACCGACTGGTCCGGCTTCGCCGCCGCCCTGGCCGCGGGCCTCCCCGGCGCTGCCCTGGAACACGTGGTCCAGCTGGGCGCCGGCGGTGCCGGTTCCGCCGTCGCATACGCCCTGCTCAGCGGCGGCGTCCGCACCCTGGACCTCGTGGACGTCGACCCGGAACGCGCGGCCCAGCGCGCCGCGGAACTGGCCGGCTTTTTCCCGGACAGCACCATCACGGGCCGGACGACGGCGGAGCTGCCGCAGCTGATGCCTGCCGCCGACGGGCTGGTGCACTGCACGCCCGTGGGCATGGCGGCCCACCCCGGCGCACCGCTGGACCTGGAATTGGTGGAATCCCGGCACTGGGTGGCGGACATCGTCTACCGGCCCATCGACACCGAGCTGGTCCGGGACGCCCGCGCCAAGGGCTGCACCGTGCTGGACGGCGGCCGGATGGCTGTGGGCCAGGCGGCTGACGCCTTCCGCATCTTCACGGGCCTGGAACCGGACGCGGACCGGATGCGCAGCCATTTCCTGCAGCTCGTCGCCGCCGAGGAGGTGGCTGCCTGATGCGCACCGGAATTGCCACTGTGTGCCTCTCCGGCACCCTGAAGGAAAAGATGCAGGCCTGCGCCATCGCGGGCTTCGACGGCATCGAAATCTTCGAACAGGACCTGGTCACCTCGCCGCTGCCGCCGGAGGACATCCGGAAAATGGCCGCAGACCTGGGCCTGACCCTTGACCTGTATCAGCCGTTCCGCGACTTCGACAGTGTCCCCGGGGACCTGCTGGCCGCCAACCTGCGCCGGGCGGACGCTAAATTCAGGCTGATGTCCCGGCTTGGCATGGACACCATCCTGGTCTGCTCCAACGTGGCCACGGCGAGCATCGACAGCGACGACCTGCGGGTGGAGCAGCTGGGCCAACTGGCCGCGCTCGCCGGCGACCACGGCGTCAAAGTGGCGTATGAGGCGCTGGCCTGGGGAAAGTTCGTCAGCGACTACGAACACGCGCACCGGCTGGTCACGGCAGTGGACCACCCCAACCTGGGCACCTGCCTGGACTCTTTCCATATCCTGTCCCGCAACTGGGACACGGCCCCGATCGAGGCGCTGGACCCTGCCAAAATCTTCTTTGTCCAGGTGGCCGACGCCCCGAAGCTGGCCATGGACGTGCTGTCCTGGAGCCGGCACTACCGGGTCTTCCCGGGCGAAGGCCAGTTCGAACTGGCCAAGTTCATGGGCCACGTGGTCCGTGCCGGGTACACCGGCCCGGTATCGCTGGAGATCTTCAACGACGTCTTCCGCCAGTCGGATGTGGAACGCACCGCCGTTGACGGCATGCGCTCGCTCATCTGGCTCGAGGAGCAGGGCGCCAAGTGGCTCGATGCCAACGTAGGCACCCCGGCCGTGCCCCGGCGTCGTTATCCCATGGAACTGGCAACCCTTCCGCAGGTGGCCGAACCCGCCGGCTGGAACTTTGCCGAGGTCCGCGCCGCTGACACCACAGGACTGGAGACGGTCCTGGGCCAGTTGGGCTTCGGCTTCGACGGCCGGCACCGGACCAAGGACGTGCAGCTCTGGAGCATGGGTGCTGCGCGGGTTGTCATCAACGAGGCAGCCCCGGACCTGGCCGCAGGCAGTGCACCGGCCATTGCTGCCCTGGGGTTCGACGTCGATTCCCCCGTCATTGCCGCCGCCCGCGCCCAGCAGCTTAAGGCCCCCGCGGTCCCCCGCAAGAGCCAGGCCAACGAGGAGGTCTTCCAGGGCTTCGCCGCGCCGGATTCCACCGAGGTGTTCCTTTGCCAGGGCAGTGCGGACCGCACAGCGGCCTGGACCAGCGAATTCGGCGAAGGCCTGGACGTTCCGGCCGGCGGCAGCACGGCCGTGATCGACCACATCAACCTCGCCCAGCCCTGGCAGCACTTCGATGAAGCTGTCCTCTTCTATACCAGCGCCCTGGCCCTGCAGCCGCAGCCCTTCGCCGAGGTGCCCAGCCCCACCGGACTGGTCCGCTCGCAGGTCATGCTCAGCGCCGACCGGTCAGTGCGCCTGGTCCTGAACCTGGCCCCCCTCATCCAGCAGGAAGGCGGCGGGGCCCGGACCACGTACCAGGAACACATCGCCTTCGCGGTGGACGACCTGGTGGGCACCGCCCGTGCCGCCCGCGGCAGGGGGCTGGAATTCCTGCAGATCCCGGCCAACTATTACGAGGACCTCGACGCCCGGTTCGGCCTGGACCCGGACTTCCTGGCCACCCTCCAGGACCTGAACCTGCTCTACGACCGGGACGCCGACGGCGAATTCCTGCACTTCTACACGGCCACCGTTGGCAGCGTCTTCTTCGAAATGGTGGAACGGCGCGGCGGCTACGACGGTTACGGGGCGCCCAACGCCCCGGTCCGGCATGCCGTCCAGTACGACCACCTGCACCGCAGCTGACCGTCCCCACCCATCCCGTACCACCCCATCCGCAACCCAGAAAGGAGCCAGCCGTGCCGCACACCACCACCGAAACGGACGAACTTGTCCCGGCTGCCGAACCCAAGGCAGGACACACCATGGCGGACCGCGCCGTGGAGACCCAGCAGGATCTCAGCGCCGAGATCAACGGCCTGGCCGGCGCCTACGCGCAGGCGCTCAAGGACGGGGCCCCCGCAGAGACGCAGCCCCGGCTGGATTACCCGCCGTACCGCAGCAGCATCCTGCGCCACCCCACCAAGAGCCTGCACCACGCGGACCCGGAAACCATCGAGCTGTACTCCCCGGCCTTCGGCCACCAGGACGTGCACGCGCTGGAAGCCGACCTGACCATCCAGCACAACGGCGAGCCCCAGGGCGAGCGGATCATTGTTGCCGGCAAGGTCCTGGACGGCGACGGCCGGCCCGTGGCCGGCCAGCTGGTGGAAATCTGGCAGGCCAACGCCTCCGGCCGCTACATCCACAAGCGCGACCAGCACCCGGCCCCGCTGGACCCCAACTTCACGGGCATCGGCCGCTGCATCACCGGCCCGGACGGCTCCTACCGCTTCACCACCATCAAACCCGGCGCCTACCCGTGGAAAAACCACCTGAACGCCTGGCGGCCGGCGCACATCCACTTCTCCATGTTCGGCACGGAGTTCACCCAGCGCATCATCACCCAGATGTACTTCCCCGGCGACCAGCTCTTCCCACTGGACCCCATCTACCAGACCATCGTGGACCAGGACGCCCGGGACCGGCTGGTGGCCAGCTACGACCACAGCCTCACCGAGCCCGAATGGGCGCTGGGTTACAACTGGGACATCG
>NZ_LFQH01000060.1:0-46339 GCF_001238605.1 Arthrobacter sp. ZBG10
CACCGGCGCCGGACCCCACGGACCCGGAACAGCCGTCAACACCGAACCAACCTTCGCCGTCCCGGACACCGTCGGCACCGGCGCAGACAACGTCCCGGCAGCAACAGTGACGGACGCCTGGCCGTGGTACGGCTGGAGCGGCCAGTCATAAACGCTGAGCCGGGCGGTGACTTTTTTGCCGGCGTCTGAAGTCTGCAGAAGGAACGTCCGCTGATTGGACCTGTAGTCCTGGACGCCATTCACGAACCAGTCGTAGTAGGGACCAAAATCGGGGACGGGGCTAAGTGTTCCGTGGTTGACGGTCAGGGTGTTTCCCGCGCTGGGTGTGCCCGAAATGGTGAACGGGGCCGATGCAGTGACGGCCTCGGCGCCCGATGCACCGGCGTGCACGGTCTCGGAGTAGGACGAATACCCGGCTTTGGTCCCCGTGACCTTTGCCCAGATGTCATACCCGGCATCGGCGGCAGTGGGCACATACGTGGTGGCTGTGGCGCCGGCTATGTCCTGGAGCTGGGCACCTTCCTTGGAGCGCTGCCACTGGTGGGCCAGATCCACCGGAGCGGGTCCCCATGCGCCGGGATCAACTGTGAGGGTCTGTCCTGCCTGCGCCGATCCGTAAACGTAGGGCCTGCCCGGAGCCATCGACAGGCCGTCCCGCTCCAGCTGGATTGCTGCGGGCACCCGCTGCCCGGCTGACGTTGCGGTCAGGATGGAAGCGGCTTCCATCGTGGCGACGTTGTTGTAGCACTCGGGCTTGTACCGGTACTCCCGGGGTGCGCCGCCGTAGACCGTGTCGGAAACGCAGAGCTTGTATTTTTTGCCCACGGTCATGCGCCAGTAGATCTTGCCGTTGGCGTCCGAGGTCAGTGGCCCCATTTGGGGGCCGTCCCAGGCGCCGGTTGCGTCGTTGTAGACCCACGGGACGTAACCGACGTCGGCAATGGGGGCGCCGTCCGGGCCCGTAACGGTTGCTTCGATCAGCGTTTCATTGCTCATTACAAAATTGGCGTTGGTCCACTTAACCCCGGCAGGAACAGTGGCTGGGGTGTAGGTGTCCACGGCAGCGGTCCCGTTCCAGTACTTCTCCAGGTAAAGCCGCTGCCCGGACTCGTCCCTGACGCTGATGTAGGCCTTGTTGGGCGGGACCTTGCCAAGCGTGTAATACCCGTTGGCATCGGGTTTGGTGCTGCTGACCTGCCCACCGCCGGCGGGCGACGCCTCGACGGAAACGGCTGTCAGCGGCTGCCCTGCCTGGTTGGTGATCCGGCCGCTGATGGTGCCGTACGCCTCCAGCTGCGGGTTGAACGTGGTGGTGGGGGCAGCATCGGTCACGGCCACGGGCGTCGAGTTGTAGGAGCCCGACTCGTTGTTGTTCCACTCGCTGGCATAGGTTGCCGAGCAGGGCCCGCTGCTGCAGGTGGTCCACATCTTGTAACTGCCGGCTGCCGGTACGGTGAAGCTGTAGGACCCGTCGGCCGCTGTCCACGCGCCGGCCACGGAGGAGGCCGCGGAGTTGTTGGTGTAGGCCCCCACCCACACATCCCCCAGCGGCGTGGCCGTTGCCGTGGCGCTCAGCTTCCCCTTAACAACGCCCTTGAAGGTATAGGTCGCGGCCGAGGCAGGAACGGCGCCGGCGAAGAGGCCGGCGGCCACCAGCACCACCGCCGCCAGGACAGCCCAGGGCCGCGCCCACACCCCCTGCCGTGGTCTTTGGATCGGATGGTCGGCAGCAGATCGCGGCAACGGCATGGGTAAGGTCCTTTTCCCCAAGAAAGTGACAGAAGGGACCGAGCGGTCCGCTGCCATCGTAGGCGCCGGTCCGCAGCAGCGCCATGGGGAGTTCTGCCCGGCGTCGCGGCAGCGCGGCGTGAACGGACGACGGCGGCGCGCACCCGGGAGCTCAGGTTCAGGCTCCTGGGTGCGCGGCTTCCTTAGCCCTGGCATCAGTGAGCAGGGCACCGGCCATCAGCGTGGCAGTCCGCACAATCGCTGCCCGGCGCCGGACGGCCCGGTCCGGCGCGCTCCCGGCCAGGAGGGCGTCGATCTGTGGCAGCACCGGCCAGCCGTCGCACAGCGTGACAACGGTGATCAGCAGGTCCGCCGCGTCCTCGCGGTCCACGCCCGGCAACACCTCCATCACCTGCCCCACCTTGATAGCGCAATGATCGGTGCGGGTGGCTCTGCTAACGGTTTCGCGCCCGCGTTCCAGCCCTTCCCAGAACACCAGCCGGGGCAGCACGCCGTCCGTGGTGTGCCTGTCGAACAGCCGGCCCGCATAGTCGCCAAAGGCTTCCGGGCCAGAGCCGCGGATGGGAACCTCGGTCATCACCCGGATCATTTCGGCGGCCAGGACGGCGTCGAACAGGTCGTCCTTTTTGCCAAAGTATTGGTAGATGCGCTCCTTGTTGACGCCCGCGGCGGCGGCGATCCGGTCCACCCGGGCACCGGCGAGCCCGTTGGCACTGAATTCCGCGGTGGCGGCAGCAAGCAGCAGCTCTTTGGTGCGTTCGGTATTCCAGGCCATGGCACCCATCCTACGCAATTTCCAACCAAGTAGTTGCAATTAGCCGGACGTCCCCGTAGTGTCGCCATCAACATAAGCAACTAACCAGTTGGAGATTTCGATGACTGCCGTGCCACAGCCCGCCACCGACACCCCTCCCGCGGCTGCCCTGACGCCTCTGCCGCCCGCACCGCCGTCCATCCATGCCCGCGCCGTCATGACCTGGCTGGCCATCTTTCCGCTCGTTTCCATCGGCATGCTGGCCCTCGGTCCGCTGATGGACAGCTGGCACCCGGTGCTCCGGGCCATGGGGCTGACCCTGCTGGTGGTTCCGTGCGCCGTTTACGTGGTGCTCCCCCGGTTGTTCCGGCTGCACGGGGCCATGGCCAGCCGCCGCGCCGCCCGCTGACAGCAGGCGTCACTGCAAAAAGGTGCGGTGCCGGCGAAAGCCGGCACCGCACCTTTTCCTGCATCTTCCGCTTACCCCGGCTGGGGCAACCGGGCGTGAACTAGCGCCTTGCCTCGACGAGGTCGGCACCGTCGTCGGACTTGGCAACGTCCCAAGCGTGGCCCTGTTCCTCATCCAGCTGGGTGGGCTTCTTGTTTTTCAGCGCGAAAATGTACACCAGCAGCGACAAGGCAATGGCCACCGTGACGTAGGTGAAGAAGAGCTCGATGTTGCCTGCCTTCTGCAGCGCCGCGCCAATCAGGGGAACCGTTCCACCGAACAGGGAGTTGGCGATGGCGTACCCCAGGCCCACGCCGAGGGCGCGGATGGAGGCCGGGAAGAGTTCGGCCTTCACCAGGGCGTTGATGGACGTGTAGCCGCCCACAATGACCAGGCCGCCGAGCATCAGCAGGAAGGCCGTGAAAGGATCCCGGGTCCCGCCCAGCGCGGACAGCAGCGGCCACGTAAACAGGACGCCGGTGATTCCGAACCACAGCAGCAGCGGCTTGCGGCCCACCTTGTCGGAGATGATGCCGTAGACCGGCTGCAGGCACATAAAGATCAGCAGCGCCCAGAAGTTGATCACGGACGTCTCGGTCTTGGCGATGCCGGAAGTATCGTTCATGAACTTCAGGATGAAGTTGGTGTACGTGTAGAAGGCAACGGTGCCGCCCAGCGTGATGCCGATGCAGATCAGCAATGGCTTGAGGTGCTTGGTCAGCAGGAGGCGCATCGTTCCGGGCTGGGCCTCGCCGGCAACCTTCACGTGTGCGGCGCGCAGCTGGTCGGAGGACAGCGTCTCCTCCATGGAGCGCCGGAGCCAGAGAACCACCAGTGCCGCCACCCCGCCGATCGCGAACGGGATCCGCCAGCCCCATTCGGTAAGCACGGTGCCGCCCATGCTGTTCTGCAGGATGATCAGGACCAGCAGCGCCAGCATCTGGCCGCCCACCAGGGTCACGTACTGGAAGCTGGAGAAGAACCCACGACGGCGGGACGTTGCCGCTTCCGACATGTAGGTTGCGCTGGTGCCGTACTCGCCACCGACGGAGAAACCCTGTACCAGGCGGATGAACACGAGGATGATGAGCGCCCAGATCCCGATGACGTCCTTGGTGGGCAGGATGGCGACGGCGAACGAGCCGGCGGACATCATGGTCACGCTCAGGGTCAGGGCGGCCTTGCGTCCCTTCCGGTCGGCGTACCGGCCGAAGAACCAGGCTCCGATGGGCCGCATCAGGAAGGTCGTGGAAAACACCGCCATGGCCTCAAGGCCCGCCTGGAGGTCACTTTCGGAGCTGAAGAAGTGGGACTGGAAGTAGGCGGCGAAGACGGTGTAGACGTAGAGGTCGTACCATTCAACGAGGTTGCCGGCGGATCCTTTCAGGATGTTGCCCACGGCCCTCCGGGTCTGGGCCGCCTCGTTACGCGGCGTTGCGTGTTGGGTGCTCATCAGTGAACCTTCCTTGGCGTGGACAGTCTCCCGAACGGTTGGAGGACTTCCACCAAGTTAGGGGTGATGCGGCGCACAACCAACGCCGGGACGGCTTTCCTAACACTTCCTTAGGATTCGCCCAGCCGGGCCCCGCCCATGCCGCCGCAGGTATCCGGCCAATGGCCCGCCCCGGGTAATTCCGGCCCGCACGCGATAGTCTCCAGTGACGCTTCCACCCGGCAGCGCAGAAAAGGACAGGCAATGGACGTGCTGATCGTCGAGGACGACGACGCCATGGCCGCTGCCCTGACCGCCGCGGTTGGCTCAGCCGGACTGCATACCACCCGGGTCTCCCGCGGAGCCGACGCCCTGCTCTCGCACCGGAACTTCCAGGTGATCCTCCTGGACCTGGGGCTGCCGGACATGGACGGGCTGGAGGTCCTGCGGAAGCTCCGCCAGGTCACGGACTGCCCCATCCTGATCCTGACCGCCCGCGATGATGAACGCAGTGTGGTCCTGGGCCTGCGCTCCGGCGCGGACGACTACCTGGTCAAACCCGTCAAGTTGGTGGAGTTGTTGGCCAGGATCGAGGCGGTGACCCGCCGGGCAGGGCGCGCCCGGGACAGCGCGCCGGCCACCATTTCCCTGGCCGGGCTGGAGATCGACGTGAACCGGCGGTCCGCCACCCGCGACGGCGCGGTCCTGCCGCTGACGGCCACGGAGTTCGACCTGCTGGCCCTGCTGGCCCGCCATGCCGGATCCGTGGTCACCCGGGAACAGATCCTGGACGCGCTGTGGGGCGATGCGTTCCTGGCCTCGTCCCGGTCGCTCGACGTGCACCTTACCGGGCTGCGGGCCAAGCTGCAGAAGCCCGGCTTCATCATCAACGTGCGTGGGGTGGGCTATCGGGTGGAGGCTGATCCGGCGTGAGGATCCGGGTCCTGGGCATCCTGAGCGTGCTGTGCCTGGCGGTGGTTTTCCTGGTCACCGGAACCATCCTGACCTCGGCGTCCCGGGAGCTGACCCAGGAACTGCAGATCAACCGCGCAGCCTCGCTGAACCGGCTGGCGCAGGTGGCCTTCGATGCCTCGTCCGACGGCGACACCGCCCGGCTGCAGCGCGACATGGACACGTACTCGGGGTTGTACGGGGAGGGCATTGTGGTCCGGGTACAGCAGTCAATGCTGCGGTCCGGCGGCCTGGACGGAGACCGGGCGGACGTCGCTGCTGCGTTGTCGCAGGCCAGGCTCAATGTAAACGGCACCTCGCTGGCGCCGATTGAGCCGTTCGGTGCCGGTTCCCAGCTCATGTTCCGGCCCTTCGGAAGTGCCAGCCAAGTGCTGGGGGCGGTGGTCCTGGAAGTTGACCTGGACGCCGCCCGCCAAAAACTCCGGGAACGCTGGCTGCTGGTGGGAGCTGCCGCACTGGCGCTGGCAGCCGTCCTGCTGCTGGGGGCCGCACGGCTGACCGGCTGGGTCCTGCGGCCCGTCCTGCGGCTGGATTCCGCCGTGACCGAGCTGGAACGGACAGGCCGGGCAGGCAGGCTGCCGGAGGACGGCCCGCCGGAGCTCCGCCAGCTGGGCAGGTCCTTCACTGCCATGGCCGGTACGCTGACGGCCAGCCTCGACTCCCAACGCCAGCTGATCGCCGACACATCCCACCAGCTCCGGAATCCCGTGGGAGCCCTGCGGCTGCGGATGGACCTGCTCCAACTGGAGTTGGCAACGGCCCGGGAACGCGGCGCCGCGGACAGTGTCATGGCGGAGCTGGAACGTGTGGAGGAAATCCTGGACGGCGTTCTTAAGCTTGCCGCCGCCGAGCACCGGTCATCCGAGGACGCCGCCCGGCCGTTCAGCGGTCCGGCCCGGCCGCCGGCCCAGACCATGGACCCGTACCCGGTCCTGCAGGGGGAAGTGGAGCGGGCCCTGCCGGCGGCGGAGCGGGCGGGCTGCCGCCTGGTGCTGGCCCCGCCGCCGGCGCCCAGCGCGTTGGTGGGCTGCCATCCGGCGGAACTCGCGCAGATGGTGGCTGAGTTGCTGAACAACGCCGTCAAGTATGCGCCGACTGCAACGGTCACAGCGAGCCTCCAAGTTGACCCCGGCACTGCAGTGGTGGAAATTTCCGACGACGGTCCCGGGCTTTCCGCGCCGGACCGGGCCGCCGCCGCCACCAGGTTCTGGCGGGCGGCGCAGCACTCCGCGGTCCGGGGGACGGGGCTGGGGATCACTATTGTGGGTGAGCTGGCGGCAGCCAACGGCGGCCGGTTGGTGCTGGCCGCGGTCGAACCCCATGGCCTGGCGGTGCGGCTGGAGTTCCCGGTGCTGCCGGATCAGCGGCTGGCCACGGACCCGGGAGCCAGGCGTGGCTGACGCCGGTGCGGGGCTTTCACGGCGGATGGTCCTGCGGGGCGGGCTTGCCGCAGGACTCGCCCTGGGACTGCCGGCTGCGCTGGCCGGCTGCACAGGTGCCGGCCGCCCTGATCTGGTCACCGTTGCCGGTGGTGAGCCTGGCGGCTTCTACCTTGAGTTCGCTGCCCTCCTGGCCGCTGCGCTGGAACGGCACGGGGTGGCCGGCAAAGCCACTGCCGTCCCCACCGGCGGCAGCCTGGACAACCTGGCGGAACTGCGGGCGGGCCGGGCCACGTTTGCCGTGGCCCTGGCGGACGCCGCGGGCACCGGAACGCCGGTTGAGGCCGGGACGGATCTTGCTGCCCTGGGCCGGGTTTATGAAAACTATGTTCATTGCGTGGTGCGGCGGGACAGCGGCATCAGTGCACTCGGCCAGCTGGCCGGCCGCCGGATCGCCGTGGGCCAGCCGGGCTCCGGCACCTCCCTGACCACACCAAGGATCCTTGCGGCTGCCGGCCTGTCCGCCTCGCCGGAAGGTGCGGCATCGAAGGCGGGGACCGTCGTCGTCCTCAACCTGGGGCTCAACGAGGGACTGGCCGCCCTGCGGGCTGGCTCCGTGGACGCCTTGTTCTGGTCCGGCGGTGTGCCCACGGCGGCCATCGCCGTTGCGGGGCAGGACGTGGCGCTCGGGCTGCTGGACCTGTCCGCGGTGCTCCCGGAGCTCCGCCGGCAGCACGGGGCGGTGTACGACAGGGTGCTGATCCCCGCCGACAGCTACCCGGGCGTGCCGGCGGCGTGGACCGTGGGCGCCGCGAACCTGTTGCTGTGCCGGCCCGACCTGGACGCCGCAACGGTGCAGCGGACCGTGAAACTGCTGGTGGACAACGCCAGTGAGCTGATCCCGGAATCAAGCCTCGGGGTGCAGTTCCTCAGCCCGGAAAGCCTGATCAACACGGCCGGCATCACCCTGCATCCGGCGGCCGCTGCCGCGTACCGGGAGTTGCACGGCTAGGGCGTTTCGCGGTGTTTTCCACATACGTCCGATGGGTCGTGGCTGCCGGATATCTTCGGGCCTAGCTTTGGAGCACAGCCTGTCAATGCTGACAGCGCAGGAGAGGAAACGATGGCCACAAAATCACGCAACGCGAGGGGTCAACGGCATCATGCCAGGTGTCAGCCGGGAAACCCCTTCGTCAACGCAGACCAACACGTGGTTCTGCCCTCGCCAGCTAATGTACGCGAACTGGAAGCCCTCACTCCGGCCTTTATCCGCTGGTTCCGGGCGGGCCCCGGTAATCCTGACGCGACGTTTGTCGTCGAGCATCTGGCCTTCTTCTTTCGCTTTTACCCGCGGGACGAAGAAACATCCTCCATCACTGCATTGCATCCGGAGGATGTGGCCGCGAAGATGGCTTCGCTCCTTCTGCATACAGTCCAGGAAGGAATAGTGGCCATGTACTGTTTGATGCACTTTGTGGAATTTCTCCGCGATTCCAGCCGGTGGACCGGCGACCAGGAATCGTTCCGGGCAGTCCACGGGCTCCTTACCGATTTCATCTGCATCGATCTCAGGGCGGCGCGCCAAAGCCTGGACAGGGCAGTACGCCGCGGCTAAGCCGGCTCAGCTTCCCGAATGCGCCTGCAGGAAGCTGTACACCTCGGTTTCGTCCACGCCGGGGAACGCGCCGGGCGGCATCGCGGCCAGCAGGTGCGAGTGGGCGCGGGCGGACGGCCAGGCGTTTCCCGCCCATTCGGACGCCAGCGCCGCCGGCGGCCGCTTGCAGCAGTTGGGGTCCGGGCACAGCGACTTTTCCCGTGCGGTGGTCTCCCGTCCGCGGAACCACTTCACGTGCTGGTACGGCACCCCGATGGACAGGGAGAACTCGCCGTTGGCGGAGCGCTCCGTCCGCGCTGTGCACCAGTACGTGCCGGACGGCGTGTCCGTGTACTGGCTGTAGGCACTGAACTTGTCGGGCACATCGAAGACGGCCCGCGACGTCCACGCCTTGCACGACGGTTGGCCCTCGATGGCGCCGGTATGGTCCTGCGGGAACGTCACGCCGTCGTTCTCATAGGCCTTGTAGATGATGCCGCTTTGGTGGGTCTTCTGGAAATGGGTGGTGATCCCCAGATGCCGGGTGGCGAGGTTGGTGAAACGGTGCGCGGCCGTCTCGTAGGAAACCGCAAACGCGTCCCGGATATCCTCAACAGCGATCTCCTTCGCCGCCTTGGCCTTCTGCAGGAAGTCCACCGTCGTCTGCTCAGGCAGGAGCAGCGCCGCCGCGAAATAGTTCGTGGCCACGCGCTGGGCCAGGAAATCACCGTAGTTTTTCGGCGTCTCGTGCCCCAGCACGTAGTGGCCCAAGGCCTGCAGCAGCACGGAACGGGGGTCATGGTCCTGCCGTTGGCTTTGCGTCAGGTAAATTCGGCGGTTCTTCAGGTCCGTCACCGACCGGGTGGAATGCGGCAGGTCCCCTACGTGGTGGAGGCTGAAACCCAGGTTCTCCGCGATGTCCGCGATGACGTGCTGGGACAACGGACCGGAGGTGTACCCCACGGCGGCCAGCACCTTCTTCGCCTCCGCCTCGTACTCCGGGAAGTAGTTGCCGCGCTCGCGCATCATGGCCCGCAATCCGCCGTTGGCCCGCCGGGCCTCCTCGGGGGTTGCCACCTGTTCGTTCAGCTTGCGTTCCAACTCGTGCAGCAGCCCCACCTGGGCTTCCAGCACATCCAGCGGAAGCCTTGAGCTGATGCGGATTTTGGGGATGTTCAAGGTCTCATACAAGGGCCCCCGCTGGTAGCGTTCCAGCTCGATCTCCAGGGCCGCCCGGCGGCTTGGCGGTTCGGCCCCAAGCAGCTGTTCGATCCCCACCCCCAGGGCAGCGGCGAGCTGCTGCAGCATCCCGAGTTTGGGTTCCCGCTTGCCGTTCTCGATCAGGCTCAGCTGGCTTGGCGCAGTTCCCACCGCGGCACCCAGGCCGTCAAGGGTCAGGCCTGCCGCTTTCCGCAGGTGCCGGACCCTGCGGCCCAGGCTGATGACGTCCAGTTCGGGGACGGCGGCGGGGACGGTGGACGGCGCAACGTTGCGGTTCCAGCTGGTAGGCGGCATTTATGCAGGATAAGCGAAGAAACGCACTTCTTTCCAGTCTTTTGATCTATTTTCCGGATTGCAACTACGGAAAAGTGTTGTTCACGGAAAAGATTTGCACCACCGTACCGGCCCGCCGGCAACCGCAGCGAAGCGGCCCGGCGGCCGGAACCCTGGCGCATAAACGAGGAGACAACGATGACTGCAGCTTTTGAGCCCGCCCAGCAGACGCCCGGCCAGCAGGCAGCGGCCCTGGAACTTGAGTGGGCTGCCAACCCCCGCTGGGAAGGCGTGACCCGCGACTACTCAGCCTACGACGTCGTCAAGCTCCGCGGCCGGGTCACCGAAGAGCAGACCCTGGCCCGTCGCGGTTCGGAAAAGTTGTGGAAGCAGCTCACGGAAGAGCGCCAGACCGGCGGCTACACCAACGCCCTTGGCGCCCTCACCGGCAACCAGGCCGTGCAGCAGGTCAAGGCCGGGCTGCGCGCCATCTACCTCTCCGGCTGGCAGGTCGCCGCGGACGCCAACAACTCCGGGCACACCTACCCGGACCAGTCCCTGTACCCGGCCAACTCGGTCCCCACCGTGGTGCGCCGGATCAACAACGCCCTGCTCCGGGCGGACCAGATCGAGTTCTCCGAAGGCATCCAGACCGTCGAGGACTGGCTGGTGCCCATCGTGGCCGACGCCGAGGCAGGCTTCGGCGGGCCGCTGAACGCCTACGAACTCATGAAATCCATGATCCAGGCGGGCGCGGCCGGCGTGCACTGGGAAGACCAGCTCGCCTCTGAAAAGAAATGCGGCCACCTGGGCGGCAAGGTCCTGATCCCCAGCCAGCAGCACGTCCGCACCCTGAACGCTGCCCGGCTCGCCGCCGACGTCGCCGGCACCCCCACCGTGGTCATCGCCCGCACCGACGCCGAGGCCGCCACCCTCATCACCTCGGACGTCGACGAACGCGACCAGGAATTCATCACCGGCGAACGCACGGCCGAAGGCTTCTACAAGGTCCGCAACGGCGTCGAACCCTGCATTGCCCGCGCCAAGGCCTACGCCCCCTACTCGGACCTGATCTGGATGGAAACCGGCACCCCGGACCTGGACCTGGCCCGCAAATTCGCCGAAGCCGTCAAAGCCGACTTCCCGGACCAGATGCTCTCCTACAACTGCTCGCCCTCCTTCAACTGGCGCAAGCACCTGGATGACGACACCATCGTCAAGTTCCAGCGTGAACTCGGCGCCATGGGTTTCACCTTCCAGTTCATCACCCTGGCCGGATTCCACGCCCTGAACTACTCGATGTTCGACCTTGCCCACGGTTACGCCCGGGACGGCATGAGCGCTTACGTCGAGCTCCAGGAAAAGGAATTCGCCTCCGAGTCCCGCGGCTACACCGCAACGAAACACCAACGCGAAGTCGGCACCGGCTACTTCGACAGCATCGCCACCGCGCTCAACCCGAACGCGTCAACACTCGCCCTCGTGGGATCCACAGAAGAAGGCCAGTTCCACTAATCCCCAGCCGCCTTTCCCACCCACTTGCCCTATCACCTATGGTCCCTATCGACAGCTGTTGGGAGCCATAAGTGATAGGGCAACGGGGTGGACAGCCAAGGAGCAACTCCCATGAACACTTTCACCGACAACTTCAGCATCAACGGAATCACCCTGACCGCGCAGCCCGTGTGCCGGCAGGACGAGGTCCTCACCCCTGACGCGCTGGCGTTCCTCGCCAGGCTCCACCGGGCCACGGCGGGACGCCGCCAGGAACTGCTCCAGGCCCGCCGGGCACGCCGCGCCGGAATCGCAGCAGGACAGGACCCGAGGTTCCTCCGCGAAACCGAGGACATCCGCAACGACCCCACCTGGCGGGTGGCTCCCCCGGCCCCCGGCCTGGAGGACCGCCGCGTGGAAATCACCGGCCCGGTGGACAAAAAGATGACCATCAACGCCCTGAACTCAGGTGCCAAGGTCTGGCTGGCGGACATGGAGGACTCCTCCACCCCCACCTGGCGCAACGTCATCAAGGGCCAGCTGAACCTGACCGACGCCCTGGAGCGCCGCATCGACTTCACCTCGGAGGAAGGCAAGGAATACCGGCTCCGCCCCGCCACCGAGCTGCCCACCATGGTGGTCCGGCCACGGGGCTGGCACCTGCCGGAAAAGCACATGCTGGTCGACGGCACCCCCATCGCCGGCGGAATCGTGGACTTCGGGCTGTTCTTCTTCCACAACGCCCGCCGCCTGCTCGCCCAGGGCAAAGGCCCCTACTTCTACCTGCCCAAGATCGAGAACCACCTCGAGGCCCGGCTCTGGAACGACATCTTTATCCTGGCCCAGGACCTGCTGGGCATCCCGCAGGGCACCATCCGTGCCACCGTGCTGATCGAAACCATCACCGCCGCCTTCGAAATGGAGGAGATCCTCTATGAACTGCGGGACCACGCCGCCGGCCTGAACGCCGGCCGCTGGGACTACATCTTCTCCCTCATCAAGAACTTCCGCACCCGCGGCCCCCGGTTCGTCCTCCCGGACCGGGCCCAGGTGACCATGACGCAGCCGTTCATGCGGGCCTACACGGAGCAACTGGTCCGTGCCTGCCACAAGCGCGGCGCCATGGCCATCGGCGGGATGGCGGCAGCAGTGCCCAACCGCAAGGACGAGGCCGCCAACAGCATCACCTTCGAAAAGGTCCGTGCCGACAAGGCACGCGAAGCCGCTGACGGGTTCGACGGCTCCTGGGTGGCCCACCCGGACCTCGTTCCGGTCTGCCGCGAGGTCTTTGACGAAGCCCTCGGCAGCAAGCCCAACCAGCTGGACCGGCTCCGGGCGGACGTCACCCCCGATGACCGGGCCCTGATCAACGTGGCCGCCACGGAAGGGACCATCACCGAACACGGCATCAGGATCAACATCGAAGTGGGCATCCGCTACATCGAATCCTGGCTCCGCGGCAATGGCGCCGTGGCCATCCACAACCTCATGGAAGACGCCGCCACCGCCGAAATCTCCCGTTCCCAGCTGTGGCAGTGGATGTACGCCCACGCCATCACGGACCAGGGCGAGATCATCACCCAGCAGTGGGTGGAGGAACTCCTCGATGAGGAATTCGCCCGCCTGGAGCGCTTCGACGGCGACCGTTTCGAGGATGCCCGGGACATCTTCGAAGAGGTCACCCTGGCCCAGGATTTCCCGTCCTTCCTGACGCTGCCCGCCTACGCCCGCTACCTCACCGAGACCCGCGAAAAGGCCACCGTGGAGGAACTCGCCGCGGCCTGACATCCTTCCATCCGCCGGCCCGGCACGCCCCTCGCAACAAGGCACCCCGAAATCCGGGGCGCCGGGCCGGCACGGAACCCCCGTCCCACCCCCTCCCTGAGTGGGTGGGACAATCCCGTTTTGCTGGCGGGCGTTCGGGGTCGCGTACGACGGCGGCACCCGGCTCAGCGGCCCCGCGGCACCTGGCGCACGGACAAGGTGGTGCCGGCGAAGAAGACCAGTACGGAACCAAGGATCAGCAGCAGGGGCAGGGTCCAGGAACCGGACGCATCATGGACGAAGCCCACCAGGGGCGGCGCGAGGGCCGCGAAGCAGTAGCCCAGGCCCTGCACCGTGGCGGACATCCGCCCGGCGGACGCCTGGTCCCGGGCCAGCCGGATGACGGCGATGAACACGACAGTGATGCCGCCGCCCTGGGCGATACCGCCGGAAACGCTCCACAGCCACCACAGCCCAGGCGCCAGCAGCAACCCGACAGGAACCGCGACCCACAGCACTCCCAGGGTGATGGCCACCGTTTTCATGCTCCAGTACTTGGCGGCAAACGGAACGCCCAGGCCGCCCACGATGGCCAGGATCTGGAAAATCGAGGAGGCCGCGCCGGCTCCGGACGCGGACATGCCGAGTTCGTCGTGCAGGTAGCTGGGCAGCCAGGCGGTCACCCCGTAATAAGAGAAAGCCTGGCCTGCAAAGCCGGCAGTCACGCCTGCCGTGACCCAGCCCGCGCCCTTCACCGGCGGCAACGGCGCAACTGCAGGCACCTGGCCGGACACCAGGAAGGCGTTCCGCGGCCCCACCGCCAGCGTCCACCCCACGATGGCGAGGACGGCCAGGACCGCCACGGCCGCGAGCGCCGTCCGCCATCCTGCCGCGGCTGCCAGCGGGGCGGTCACCACGGACGTCAGAAAGGACCCCACGTTCAGGGCGGCCGTGTAGATGCCCATAGCGGTGCCTTGCCGGCCGGGAGCAAAATCACGCCGGATGATCAACGGCGCCGCAATGTTGCCCACCGTGATGGCCACGCCGATCAGCACGGTGCCGGCCACCACCAGCACCGGCCCCCCGGCGGACCGCAGCAGCACACCGGCCAGGACCCCCAGGATGGTCAGCGTCACCGCGAACTCGGCCCCGAATTTTCTGGCCGCGAGGGATGCCAGCGGCGCCGCGAGCGAGAAGCAGAGCACGGGGATGCTGGTCAGCAGCCCAAGCATCACCGGTGAGAACGCCAGTTCCGCCTGCATCAGGTCCACCACAGGCGCTACGGCCACAAACGGCCCGCGCAGGTTCAGCGCCAGCAGGCCAATGCATGCCAGCAGGATCCAGCCGGCAGGAATCCTGGCGGAAAGCCGGCCGGTCATGGGCGGCGGGCGGGTCGGGGCCGAAAAATCATCACCCCCATTGCTATCACGGCGCCCTTCCCCGCTTCAGAGTGTTGCCCCGTGAGGGCCTGCTTTACGATGAACATCACGCCATTCCGGGACAAAGGACACCGCCATGAAGCACCGCCTAGCCATCCTCGACGACTACCAGGACGTGGCCTCCGGTTTCGCCGACTGGGCCGCGCTCGAAGCCCAAGGCATCACGGTCACCACGTTCCGCAAGCCGTTCGCGTCCCCGGAGGCCCTGGTGTCGGCGCTGGCCGGCATAACAATTGTCATCGCCATGCGCGAGCGGACCGCATTCCCCCGCGAGGTCCTGGAACAGCTCCCGGCGCTGAAACTGCTGGTCACCACCGGCATGGCAAACGCCGCAATCGACACCGGGGCAGCAGCCGACCTCGGCATCACCGTGTGCGGGACGCCGGGCTCCCCTGCCGCCGCACCGGAGCTGACCTGGGGGCTGCTGCTTGCCCTCGCCCGGCACCTGCCCGCGGAGGAGCGTTCACTCCGTGCCGGCACCTGGCAGTCCACGGTGGGCTTCGAACTCGCCGGCAAGACCCTGGGGATTGTGGGCCTGGGCAAGATTGGCCGCAGGATAGCCGGCTACGGCAAGGCCTTCGGCATGGACGTGGTGGCCTGGAGCCAGAACCTGACGGCAGAGGCTGCTGCGTCCGCCGGTGCCCGGCTGGTCAGCAAGGAGGAACTGTTCCGCGCCGCAGACGTGGCCACCCTGCACCTGAGGCTCTCAGCCCGTTCCGAGAACGTTGTGGACGAACCGGAACTGCGGCTCCTGGGGCCGGAAGGGCTCCTGGTCAACACCGCCAGGGGACCGCTGGTCAACCAGGACGCGCTGGTCAGGGCGCTGAACGGCGGCTGGATCCGCGGTGCCGCCCTGGACGTCTTCGACCAGGAACCCCTGCAGGCGGGCCACCCGCTCCTCACCGCACCCAACACCGTCCTCTCCCCGCACCTTGGCTACGTCACCACGGAAAGCTACCGCCAGTTTTACGGCGGCGCCTTCGAGGACGTCACCGCTTGGCTGGCCGGTTCGCCCGTCCGCACCATCACCGCCTGACAGGAAGACCCATGAGCCACCTCCTTCGGCAGGCAACAGCGGACGACGCCGGCGCGCTGGCGGAGCTGGCGGCCGTCACCTTTCCGTTGGCCTGCCCGCCGTCGTCGTCGGCTGTTGACATCGCCGCGCACCTCGCGGCGACCCTCAGCGAAGCCTGCTTCGACGACTACCTCGCGGACCCGGACATCACCATCACGGTGATTGACTCCGAGGGTGCGCTGGACGGCTACAGCCTCCTGGTGGCCCGGCCCGCCACCGACCCCGACGTGGCGGCCGCCCTGACCCTGCACCCTTCGGTGGAGCTGAGCAAGTGCTACGTCCATCCGGCCCAGCACGGGCTCGGCGCCGCCGCCGAACTGATGCGCGCCACGCTGGCCGCAGCCGCCGCTACCGGCGCTGCGGGCATCTGGCTGGGTGTCAACAACCAGAATGAGCGGGCGCTCCGGTTCTACACCAAGTCAGGTTTTCGGCAAGTGGGAACCAAGTCGTTCCGGCTGGGCACCACCGTGGAACACGACTTCGTCCTGGAGCGTGCCCTCACCCCTGAACCGCCGGTGTGGGATATCCAACAGCGGCAGGAGGAATAGCCGCCGCTGCCGTGCGGTTGTGCCCACCATGAAGGTAGAGATCTGGTCAGACGTTGCTTGTCCCTGGTGTTTTATTGGCAAGCGCCGCTTCGAGGCCGCGCTGGCCGAGTTCCCGCACCGTGCCGCGGTGGACGTCCAGTGGCGCAGCTACCAGCTGGATCCGGCACTGCCGGAACACTACGACGGCACCGAACAGGACTACCTGAGCACCCGCAAGGGTATGGCGCCGGACCAGGTACAGCAGATGTTCAGCCATGTCACCGAGGTGGCCAAGGGCGAAGGCCTGGCGTATGACTTCGACTCGGTGGTGGTGGCCAACAGCTTCACCGCCCACCGGCTCATCCATCTCGCCGCCACGCAGGGCGTCCAGGATGCCGCCAAGGAGCGCCTGCTCAGCGACCATTTCGAGCACGGCAGGGACATCGGCAACCAGGACTACCTGGCCGCACTGGGCCACGACCTTGGCCTGCCCCAGGCTGAGGTGGCGGAACTCTTCACCTCGGACAAGTACGCAGCGGACGTCCGCTTCGACTTCGAGGAAGCCCGGGCCCTGGGCATCAGCGGTGTGCCGTTCTTCGTGATCGACCGGAAGTTCGGACTGTCCGGCGCCCAGCCCGCGGCCACGTTCACGGAGGCGCTGACCCGCGCCTGGGAGGACGCCAACCCGCTGGTGCTGGTTGACGCTGCCAACGCCGGGGAAGCCTGCGGGCCGGACGGCTGCGCCACCAACTGACCGTTTTACTGACACATCGGGGTAAAGTGTCTGTATGCCACGGATTACAGCCGCCAGCAACGCAGACCAGCGCGCGGACACGCAGCGCCGGATCCAGACGGCGTTCGGTGAGCTCCTGTTTTCCCACGGCCTGCCCGGCCTGACCATGACGGATGTTGCCCGGCACGCCGGGGTTGGCCGCACCGCCGTGTACAACTATTACGCGGACATCGAGGAACTGCTGATCGCGTACGCGCTGGATGAGACGGAGAAGTTCCTCACCGAGCTCCGTGACTCGCTGGCCACGCTCGAGAACCCCGTGGACCGGCTGGCACTGTACGTGCGCGCCCAGGTGGTGGACCTCTCCCGCCGCCACCTCCCGCCGGGCCCTGCCATGGGCGCTGTGCTGTCGCCGTCGTCCTTTGCCAAACTGGCCCATCACGTGGGCGACCTCAGCGTGCTGCTGCAGGGCATCCTGCGCGACGGCATGGAGCAGGGCTTCCTGCCGGCCGCGGACATCAGCCAGCAGGCGCAGCTGATCCTGGGGACGCTGTCCTCCAGCGCGGCCCGCGGCAGCGACGAGGCCGCGGAACTGGAGGCACGCGTGGCCCGGACGGTGCGCTTCATCCAGCTCGGTGCCGGCGCCAGGTTTGACGACGGCGGCCGGCCCGTCCGCCAGGGGCTGGACCCCGCACCCCTCCCCTGACTTGCGCTATCAGATGTGGTCCCCATCGCCCCGGTTTAACGACCAGGACTGATAGCTCAACGCGAGGGCGGGGGCCTAGGGAGCGGCGGACGGGACGACGGGTGACTTATCGTCGTCGGCGATCCGGCGGCTGTCCCGCGGGCAGCTGAGCCGGCCGGGCGTCTGGTCCACAACCTCCGGCGCAGTCAGTGCGCTGTAGGCCTGGGACAGGATCACGTCCACGCTGCCATCGGTCCTGCCGTCCTGGAAGTAGTCCGAGCCCGGCAGGTTGCGCTGGATGCTGAAGGCCGAGGACTGGCCGGTGGGGCCGGAGACCACGGCGGCGATGCCCCGGTAGCCGGCGTCGATGTTGGCCACGGCGCCCACCACGAACTTCCGGGCCAGGAGCTCATCCGCCACGGCGCGGGCCAGGCCGGGGCGGCTGGTGGAGTTGTACACGTTGACGTTGATGGTCTCGTTGGGCGCATAGTCAAAGGTGGCGGGAGGACAGGTGGCAGCAGTTTCCCTGGCTGCCTCGGCCGCCGGGATCTTGAGCTGTCCGTTCATGATGGCCATGGCGGTGATGATGGCTGCCGCGATCATGCCGACGAGGAGCACCAGCACTGCCCCGTGCACCGCGCGGCGACGCACCTTGGCGGTGCCGTCGTCGTCCCGGACCGCATCCAGCGCGGCACGAAGCTCCGGTCCGCTGACCACATGATGGCCGTGCAGGACCGTGGTGTCCTGCGGCTTTCTCCTAGCCATCGAGCACCAGGACCCTGGCGTGGATCGCGGTGCGCTGGTGCAGTGCCGTCCGGACGGCCCGGTGCAGGCCGTCCTCAAGGTAAAGGATCCCCTGGTACTGCACCACGTGCGGGAAAAGGTCGCCAAAGAACGTGGAGTCCTCGGCCAGCAGGGCTTCGAGGTCCAGGGTGCGTTTGGTGGTCACCAGCTCGTCCAGCCGGACCGGGCGGGGCGGAAGCGAAGCCCACTCCTTGGGCGTGGTGTAACCATGGTCGGGGTACGGGCGGCCCTCGCCCACAGCTTTGAATATCACCATGCCACCCTAGGCATCCTGCCAGCCCAGCGAAAGTCTCCAGCGCCGGCGGCGGGCAGGTTGTAGCCAAAAAGCAACCATTGGCCACGTCCCGGGCGGGCCCGTAACGGGGGCCTGCCCGGCGCCGCCCGCCTGACAGAATGGGACCCATGACAGGTTTCCAGTCCCCCGCCGTGCCCACCGCCGAAGCCCACCACCCGGCAGCGCCGCCGCTGGCGCTTTTGCTCGACGTCGACGGGCCCGTGGCCAGCCCCGTCACGCGCTCGGTCAAACCGGAAATCATCAACGACCTGCTGGCGCTGGCCGCCGCGGGCATCCCCGTCATCTTCAACACGGGACGGTCGGACGCCTTTATCCGCGAGCAGGTTATGGACCCCATGATCCAGGCCGGCATCCCGGCCGGCACCCTGATCCACGCCATCTGCGAGAAGGGAGCCGTATGGTTCACGTACACGGCGGCCGGTGCGGGCCCCCTGCATGTGGACCACGAACTTGCCGTGCCTGCCGCCTACGGCAACGACGTCAGGACCCTGGTGGCTGACAAATACGCGGAACACATGTTCTTTGATGAAACAAAGCGGGCCATGGTGTCCGTGGAGCAGCACATCGGGGTGGCCAGCGCTGACTACCTGGCCGAGCAGAAGCTGTTCGACGCCGATGCCATGGATTTGATGACGAGCCATGGCCTGGGTGTGGTCCGGTTGGACCACCACGTCCCCGATTCCGATGATGCAGTGGACTACCGGGTGGACCCCACCATCATTTCCACCGACATCGAGTCGGTCCGGCTTGGGAAGGACCTGGGCGCCAGCCGGGCGGTGGAGCTGCTGGCCGCGCAGGGCATCACGCCGCAGGCCTGGCGGACAGTAGGCGATTCCCGCACGGACTACGCCATGGCCGACTGGCTGCACCACAACGGCCATGCCGTAAAACACGTTGATGTCCGCCCCGCGGATGGCGTCCCGGTCAAACCGTACACAGTGCTTACCGCGGCGGACCTGGGACTTGGCGAAGACGTCATCCACGACGACGCCGGCGGAGCATTCCTGCGCAGCTGGCGGGAGGAATCCAGCCGCTGAACCGGGTGGCCCCGGGCAGTCAGGATCGGTCCGGTAAACATTGCGTTAGCCCGGCAGGACTATCATGCAGGTAGGAACGCAACATATACCAGCATGGAGACAACCATTACAGAAGCAACGGTTCAGGACGAGGTCTACTACGGTGGACAGGCGTCGGCAGCAGAAGAATTCCATGCAGAGGTCACATCGGCCGAGGCGCAGCAGCGCCTGAAGCACCGCCCCGATGTTGTCCGGCACAAGGGCCGCTACGCCCTGATCAACGACACCAGGACGCCTTACCAGGCCATGGTGGAGGATCTGGTCTTCCTGCGCAACGTGCTCACCGACGCTGGACTGGCCTATCTGCTGGTCCGTGGCAACAACCACCGCCCCGTCATCGCCCTGGACTGGAAAGACCGGAAGAAGCTGCGGGCGGCGCTGGTTGAATCCTGCCGGGACGAGCCGTTCTACTCCATGACGGTGGACGCCAAAAAGAAAACGTCGGTCCTGGTGGCTGACGGGGAACTGTCCTCCAACCGGCAGGCCCGGATCTTCCGCCTGTACCGGCCCCGGGTGGAACCCGTGGGCGGCTTCGAGTTCGGCGCTTCCGCGGGCGTCCAGATTGAGCTGTGGTCCTTCGAAGGGGAAGAGCTCACCCTGCCCATCGAGAACTCGCTCACCCGCCGCACCCTCCTGCGCCAGGACGCGGTCCGCGGCACGGTGGAGCGTTACGGCCACTCCTGGCCCACCATCGAGAACATGTTTGCCGACCACGCCAGCGACATCAGCTTCGACATTGACCTGGTGTTCTCCTGGGTGGACGGCAGTTCCCCCGAATACATCGCGGCGCGGCGCTCCCAGCAGAAGGACGTGGTGCTGGGCGAAGGCGACGACCACGAGGCCCGCTTCCGGCAGATCAACGAGCTCAAATACGCGCTGCGCTCGGTGTACATGTTTGCGCCCTGGATCCGCCGGATCTTCATCGCCACCGACTCCCCCGCGCCGTCATGGCTGGCGGAGGAGCACCCGGCAGTGACCATTGTCCGCAGTGAGGAGTTCTTCTCCGACCCGTCGGTCCTGCCCACGCACAATTCGCAGGCCGTGGAGTCCCAGCTGCACAATATCGATGGCTTGTCGGAGCACTTCCTGTACTCCAACGACGACATGTTCTTCGGCCGTGCCGTCAGCCCTGACCTCTTCTTCACGCCCGGCGGCATCACCAAGTTCATCGAAGCCGAAACCCGGATCGGCCTGGGCGACAACGCCGCCGAACGCAGCGGTTTCGAGAACGCCGCGAGGGTCAACAGGAAGCTCCTCTGGAACAGGTTCGGGCGGATCACCACCCGGCACCTGGAACACACCGCTGCTCCGCTGCGCCGCAGCGTAGTCTCCCGGATGGAGAAGGAGTTCCCGGACGAGTTCCGCAAAACAGCGGCCAGCCGGTTCCGGGCCGCCGACAACATCTCGGTCACCAACTCGTTTTACCACTATTACGCCCTGCTCACCGGGCGTGCGGTGACGCAGACCGCGGCGAAGGTCCGCTACGTGGACACCACCATGCGGAGCGGGCTGAACTACCTGCCCAAACTCCTGTCCAAGCGCAACATGGACTTCTTCTGCCTGAACGATGGCAGTTTCCCCGAAGTAAGCTCCGATGAGCGCGCGCAGCTGGTGACGGACTTCCTGGAGAAGTACTACCCCATCAAGGCACCGTGGGAGAAGTAACCGCTGGTCGTCCCTCCGTTTAACCCAAGAGGCCGGCACCTGGGTGCCGGCCTCTTTCTTCCAACCGGGACTGTCGCGCCGGACCTGCCGGAAACTACGTGAACCGGGATGGCTGGCCGAGTTTGGGGCCGACCGCCTGCTTGCGGGTCTCCGGGATCCGGACGCCCGCGGCGGCCAGCCGCCTGGCTGTCTCGGCCGCAGGAACGTATTCGCCCACCGTCGCGGCGCTGCCCAACGGCACCACCGAGTGCACAATGGTGTGCTCGTAGACATGGACCAGGTTGAAGGACTGCCCGTTGTCCTGGCCCCGGGTGCCGCCGACAGGGACATTCAGGTCCTGCGTGTAGCAGCTGGCCGATGCCACCGAAACCGGTACCCCGGCGAAGCTGGCGGTGGTGGAGTAGTGCAGGTGCCCGGCGAGGATGGTCCGGACGTCCGAGTTCCGCACCACGGCCGCCAGTGAGGCCTGGTCCCGCAACTCCACCAGCACCGACAGATCCAGGACCGACGGGACGGGCGGGTGATGCAACGCCAATATGGTCCCATCCGGTGCCGGCGTTTCCAGCTCCCGGGCCAACCAGTCCAGTTGATCGGGGCTTAGTTCTCCGTGATGGAAACCTGGCACCGTGGTGTCCATGGTGATGACCCGCAGGCCTTCGATGAAGTAGCTGTGATCAACCGGCTCATCCGTCCCGGGCTGGTCCAGCAGTCCGCGCCGGAAGTTAGCCCTGTTGTCATGGTTGCCCATGGCCCAGATGATCTTGGCGCCCAGTTCTTCACACGCGGGTTCAACGATGGCCCGCAACTTTGTATAGGCGTCAGGATCGCCTTTATCTGCAAGGTCACCGGTGAAGATGACCGCCTCCGGCCGCGCCCCTGATGCCTTGACCTCTTCAAAAAGTTGAATCAGCCTGGCTTCGCTGTCAACGACGCCATAAAGGGGGTCCGGTCCTCCCAACAAGTGGGGATCGCTCAGGTGGAGAAGGAAGTGGCGTGGCCGGGGATGTTCGGCCTCGATGTGCTCCATTGCTGCCTCTGTGGTCGGTGGGAAACGGCGTTTCCCTTCTACCTTCAGTAACGTTTATCCAACCAGACATCCGGCAAACTTTGGGCAAATCGCCGACGCCCATGTGGAAAAAGGTAAAAAAACTGCGCTTCTGCGCCGCAAATTCGCGGAACGCGCGGTTTTTCTTATCCCAAGGCCTTTTCGACGGCGTCAATGACCTCCGCCGAGTCCGGTTCCGTGGTGGGGGCAAACCTGTCCACAATCTCGCCGTCGCGGTTGACCAGGAACTTCTCAAAGTTCCACTTCACCATCCCCGGCAACAGGCCCTTCTTGAACGTGGTGAGCTCCGAGTAAAGCGGGTGCTGGCTCTTGCCGCGGACATCAGCCTTGACCGTCAGCGGGAAGGTGACGCCGAAGTTGCGCTCGCAAAACTCGGCGATCTCGCTGTCCGATCCGGGCTCTTGTCCGGCGAACTGGTTGCAGGGGACGCCCAGGATCTCGAAGCCGCGGTCCTGGAACTTCCCATAGAGCGCCTCAAGGCCAGCGTACTGGGGGGTGAAGCCGCAGTTCGAGGCCACATTGACCACCATCACCACGTTGCCTTTGAACCTGCCGAATTCGGTCTCGGTTCCGTCGTTAAGGGTCAGCGGGATCGGGTACAAAGATGCCACGGGTCTCGTCCTCAGAAAGTTGTCCATACAGGGTGTTCGTTACCAAAGACCCAACGTACTGGTGGGTGCTGGTGGTTTCCTGTACGCGGAATTCGGTGCGGCGAAGGACCGTTGCGGGAGGCGGGGCAGCAGGGGCGCAGTTACCCGAGCGTGGGACGTAGCGTCGGCGTCAGTGTTGGCCCCGGCGTTGCAGCTGGTTCAGTTTCCGAGCGGGCAGGGGCCGACGACGGCGTGACGGCCTGTTTCAGCGCGGCAGGTGGCGTTGTGGTCGGCGTAGTCGTGGCCGTGGCAGTTGCCGGCGGGGTTGGGGCCGGCAACGTCGCCGGCACCGCCGCCTTCGTTGGAGTGGGGGTTGTCGTTGGTATTGGCGTGGGGGTCGGCGTTGCCGTGGATGAAGGCGTAGGTGAAGACGTGGAAGTAGCGCTTGGCGCCGGAGTTGCAGTGGGCGACGGCGACGGCGTTGTCGGGGTCGGCGTAGGAGTCGGCGACGGCTTTGTCGGCGTTGGCGTCGGTGAAGGGCTGGGCGACGGTGTAACTGTCGGCGACGGTGAAGGGCTGGGCGACGGTGTAACTGTCGGCGTTGGCCTTGGTGAAGGGCTGGGCGACGGTGTAACTGTCGGCGACGGCGAGGGGCTGGGCGTCGGAATGACTATCGGCGACGGCGAAGTGCTGCCCGACGGCCCGGTCACGTCTTCGTCGCCGGGTTCCTCACTTGTGGACGGAATCGCGGCAGCCTGCCCGCCGGGAATGGTCCAGATGATGGATCCGCCGGTGGCTGGACCGCTGCCGGGAAGATACGACTGCGCCGGGGTGGAGTCGCCGCCCGTCACCGCACTCAGCGGAACCAGGCCCCACGTCTGCGGATTCACGTATTTTCCGTTGACGATCGTTTCGAAATGCAGGTGGCATCCGGTGGACCAGCCGGTGGAACCAACGTGTGCGATGGCCTGGCCCATCCGGACCGGATCTCCGGCGCGAACCGAGATGGACTGCAGATGGTTGTACGTGGTGACGAGCCCGTTGCCGTGGTCGATCTCCACGCGGTTGCCGCCGCCCCACGGGTGCCAGCCGGCAGCGCGGACCACACCCTGGTCGGCCGCGTACACCGGGGTTCCGCAGGCCGCGGCGTAGTCCTGGCCCAGGTGGAAATCGCCGCCTCCGCCGGTGAGCGGACTGACCCTGAAGCCGAAGGGCGAACTGGGGCTAAGCGCCGCAAGCGGAGCCATCAGGAAACCCGCTGGAGGGCGTCCGACTCCGCTCGTGCCGATGGCCGAAGGCAAGATGCCGGCGGTGCTTTGGCCGGTGATCGGCGATCTGGTGAAGGGTACTGCCGCAGTGGGATCCGAAAAAATGACCGGCGCAAGCGCACCCGCGCCCACGGTGCCGGAGGCGGGCTGGCCGGAGTCACCGGTTGCAGCGCCGGAGCCGGGAGAACCAAAAGCGCCCGTAGCGGCTCCATTGAAACTCGCGGCCGGGTCGACGGACCCGCGGGACAGGGCCGCCGCGCCCCGAAGGTTGGTGCCGCCGGCAGGGGCGCCCGACTGGCTGACCACACACACCACAGCGGCCAACACGGCAGAACCTGATGCAGCACGACTGGCAGCGCGGAAGGAACGTCGACGTTCCTGGCCGTTTCCGGCGCCCCAATGCTTGCCCAATAGATCGACTCCGATGGTGATCCAGCGCATGTTGCCCTTGCGCGTTCTCCCATGGGAACACACCTCCGGCGGCGTGTGAACCCTGCTGGGCTGCGGTGTGGCAATAATTGTGGAAATACGCCACCCCCGCCGGTTCCATGCGGACCAACACCACCCTGTCCTGGGTCCAACCGCCGCATTCGCCCGCGGCTGGGCAACAATGGGGCCTGCGGAATTTCTTCAGCGAATGGCGTGACGAAGTCCGGAAAACCTTCTCGGGCAAGTCCGGGGCGCCACCGGAATGGACGCTGCGCCTGGCCGACGGCGATGATCCGGGCTACCACCTGCCGGGGTCGGCAGTCTGGGCAGTACATGGTTCCATGTCCCCCATTGTCGGGGGCATCCGGACGCTGCTGATGCAGTCCCTGCATCCTGGCGCGCTGGCCGGCGTCCACGAGCACTCAAATTTCAGGGAAGACCCGCTGGGCCGGCTGGCAAACACCATCCGATGGATCTTCACGGTCACCTACGGGTCGCAGGCAGCCGCCCGGGAAGCGTCCCGACGGGTACGGCGACTGCATGAACCGGTGCAGGGCAGCTACCAGGACAACCAGGGTGCCAGCCAAAGCTACAGCGCCAACGATCCGGATCTTGCCAACTGGATCCACATCGCCTTCACGGACGGATTCCTCGCGGCCCACAAGCTCTGGGGCGGCCCCATCCCTGGCGGCGCCGACGCCTACGTCCGGGAGTGGTCACAGGCAGGAACGCTGATGGGAGTGGAACATCCGCCCCGCACAGAAGCCGACATGCGGCGCCAACTCGACACATGGCACCGTAACGGCGACCTCCGCGTGGATGCCAGGGTCCAGGAAACTGTTGCCTTCATCCGTGATGCACCACTGCATCCCATGCTCCGGCCCGGATACCGGATTCTGTTTGCCGGCGCGGTCTACAGCCTGGAGCCCGAATACCGCCGGATGCTGGGCCTGACTGTTCCCCGGCTAGGGCCGTTCCCCCTGCCGGTAAAGCTGGCCACCAAAGCCGTTCTCGGCGTCGTCCGCCTTGCCCTGGGACCCATGGGTCCCAGCGAAGTCTCTGCCCGGCAGCGGCTGCGCCGGCTGGGCTCCCCGGCGGCGGACCGGCCTTAAGGGGCCCCGGAAGCACCGGGGGTATCTCCGGCCGGCCCTTCCGCTCATTTGCCTACGTACACGTTCTGGTGAACCCGCTTCAAGCCTTCAGACTCGAGTTGGGCGGCGTCCGCGTTGTCCCGCACCAGGACGGCCGGTCTCCTGTCTGACCCGGTCACGGTCACGATCTTGTTGCTGGAGCTGCCGGCTGCAGCTGCGCATCCCGCGTAATCGGTGACGTGCCCATCGGCATTGACCACCGCCAGGCATGCCTGGGCGCCATCGGTACTCTGCGCTGCAAAGAACTGCCGGCCGTTATCTTCGACCAGGAACCGCAGGGTTGTGGCATCAATGTGTTCAGGAAACTGAAAGTGCGCATCGCTTGGGAGTTCGTCTTCAGGTCCGGCAGGAGTTGTCAGTGCAGCAATACCTGACCCGTCGCCGGCGCAGCCTCCGAGCAGCAGTGGAACCGTCAGTATTGCCATCGCTGCCGCTGGTTTGAGCTTCATCGCCTGTCTCCCCCGTTAGTTACCGCGCCAAGGATGCTAGCGCACGGCTATCGGCAGGTCTTGTCATACGCGGGAAGGCCTGAGCGGCCAAGCCGCATAGGCCTCGTAAGCCGCGGGGCGGTTAAACCAGGAAATCCGGCCCCATCATGATGGGACCGGATTTCCGTTCGGCGGAGAATGGGGGATTTGAACCCCCGAGGGCGTTAACCCAACACGCGTTCCAGGCGTGCGCCATAGGCCGCTAGGCGAATTCTCCAACTGCTTCTGAATCAAAAGCAGATACTAGATTACCTGAACTTTTCCCCATCGCCCAATTGGCGCCTTTTCCGGTTTGCGTACGGGGCCTGGCAGTGTCCGGAGGGCCGGCGCTTAAAACCGAAATGGACGCCCCCAATGCGCCCATTCCCGTGTGCCACCGTTGAGCTGCCGGGTCCGGCCCCGTTCTCCCAGGCCCCGCAGCTCACAACCTTGAGATTGCCCCAATCGGTGTACATACCCATGATCGGGGGTGGCGGGGGGATAAGCAATCAAATTCGCTGATTGGCCGGACTCAGCAGCCGCCACCGGGGCCCGCGCCCGCCGATTCGAGTCACGCCGGATGTTCGGGTAAAGTAACTGGCGGCCCCTCATGTGGCGTCATCCTGTTGAACTCCCCCAGGACCGGAAGGTAGCAAGGGTAAATGGGCTCTGGCGGGTGCATGGGGGGTCTTTACTTTTCCCCCACAGGGCGGCAGGTTGTCGGCCCGGATTGGTAGGGTTTTCTCTGTGACAGTTACTACCGCCCTCTACCGCAGATACCGTCCGGATTCCTTTGCAGACGTTATCGGGCAGGAACACGTCACGGAGCCGCTCATGACGGCCCTGCGTAAGAACCGCGTCAATCACGCCTATCTTTTCTCCGGCCCCCGCGGCTGCGGCAAGACCACCTCTGCGCGCATCCTGGCCCGCTGCCTCAACTGCGCCAAAGGCCCCACGGACACCCCCTGTGGCACCTGCCCCAGCTGCGTCGAACTGGCCCGGGGCGGCTCCGGATCGCTTGATGTCATCGAAATCGATGCGGCGAGCCATGGTGGCGTTGACGATGCGCGCGATCTTCGCGAGCGGGCCACCTACGCCCCGGTCCGCGACCGCTACAAGATTTTCATCATTGACGAGGCCCACATGGTCACGTCGGCCGGCTTCAACGCGCTGCTGAAAATCGTCGAAGAGCCGCCGGAACACATCAAGTTCATCTTCGCCACCACGGAACCGGACAAGGTGATCGGCACCATCCGGTCACGGACCCACCACTATCCGTTCCGCCTGGTTCCGCCAGAACCGCTGATGGCCTACCTTGAACTGCTCTGCAACCAGGAGAACGTGCCCGTGGCCCCCGGCGTCCTCTCCCTGGTGATCAGGGCCGGTGGCGGCTCCGTCAGGGACTCGCTGTCCGTCCTCGACCAGCTAATGGCCGGAGCCGGCCCCAACGGCCTGGACTACGAACTGGCTGTTGCCTTGCTGGGTTACACCCACGCATCGCTGCTTGACGACGTTGTGGAAGCGGTGGCGGCATCTGACTCAGCTACCGTCTTCCGCGCAGTGGACCGGGTCATCCAGACCGGGCACGACCCCCGCCGTTTCGTTGAGGACCTGCTGGAGCGCTTCCGCGACCTCATCATTGTCCAGGCCATGCCCGAAAGTGCGCAGACCATTCTTCGGGGAATGCCTGCGGACCAGATTGCCCGGCTGCAGAACCAGGCCCACAACCTGGGTGCCGCTGAACTGTCCCGCGCGGCTGACGTCACCAACACCGCCCTGACCGAAATGACCGGGGCCACGTCCCCGCGCCTGCACCTCGAACTGTTGTGCGCCCGGATCCTTTTGCCCAGTTCCGAACAGAACGAACGCGGCATGGCCGCGCGGATCGACAGGGTGGAACGCCGCCTCAATTACGCCGGGAACGACGTCGGGGCTGCCGCCACCGCGGGTCCGGACGGCACCGCGACTGCCCCTCCCGCGGGCCCGAGCGGCTCTGCCCCGGCAGCGGCAGCGCCCATGGCTGCAGCCGCCACGGCTCCGCCCGCGACTCCGGGTCCGGCCCCGTCTTCCACCTCCCTGGCAGGCCCGTCCGCCAACTCCACCCCGCGGGCCACGCCGCCGGCAGCAACCGCGCCGTCGGCCCAGGCTGGGCAGTCCGCAGCCCAAGCTGGGCAACCGGCAGCCCCGGACACTAACGCCGGGACGGCCGCCCCGGAACCTTCGTCCGCCAACCCGGATGAGGCTGAAGGTGCAACCCGGCAGCCGCTGACACCACCCAGGGTCAGCACCGCCGACTGGCCCGTCGAGGACACAGCTGGCCGCCGGCCCCAGGCCACCGAGGCATCCCCCGCATCCCCGTCCACCAGTGGCACCAGCGCAGGCAGTACCCGCGACGCCAGCGTGGCGGCTGGCAGCGGCGGCACCGGCAGCGGGGATTCGGCGCCCACCGTGTCCCGCAGTGCGCCCTCCGGATTCGGCGACGTCGAAGTGCTGCGCCGGGCCTGGCCTGAAGTGCTTCAGGCACTGTCGAAGATCAAGCGCAGCACGTGGGCGCTGGTCGAACCCAACGCACAGGTCAGCGCCTTCGATGGCACCATCCTGACGCTCTCGTTCTCCACGCAGGGACTGGCCGGCGCCTTCGGGCGTGCGGACCACGCGGAAAACCTGCGCCAGGCCATTCACAAGACCTTGGGCATCGACTGCCAGATCACCGCTGTTGCCGGCGGCGGACAGTCGAGCTCTGACCCAAACCCAAAAGCACCGGCCAAGGCAACGCCCCCGGCCACCCCCAGTACCCCGGCGGCCGCCAGCTCGGCTGACGTCGCCTGGGGCCTGGCACCTGCGCCCGCACCGGGCGCGGAACCCGCTCCAACTGCAGCGGAGGTGTCGGCGGCTGCGCCTGTATCTACGTCTGCGGCTGCCCCTGTGGAGGAGCCGGCCACAGCGGGACCTGCCGCGCCGGCAGATTCACCCGCGGCGGGAGGCAGCGCAGGTTCAGCGAACGGCCTGTCAGGCTGGCCAGTCACCAGCCAGGATCTTTCACGCCACAATGACACCGCTTCCACCAATCAGCCGACACCTGCGGATCCTACGGTAACGACTGGGGCCACTGCTGCCACGGCAACTGCTGCCCCGGAAGGTCCTGCCGGGACAGCGGCGGCCGCTCAGGAGCTGCCAACCGGACGCACCGCGGCTGCAGCGACCCCTGTTCCGGAATCGCCTCAGCCGGTGCAACAGGACACCCACGGCGTGGCAGGCGACTATTCGTACTCCGACGACGACTGGGGACCGCCCCGGGATGAGGACGCTCCCCCGCTGGAGGAGGAGCCGCCCATGGACTGGGCGCCGCCGCGCCAGTCCACGCCCCCGGCGTCCGCTGCTGCCGCCAGCTCCGGCTCAGGTACCGGTCGCGGCAGGGCACCGATCGCGGATGCTCCGGATCGCTCACAGAACAAATCTTCGGCACAGCAGTCCGCCCAGGCTGACAGCGGGACAGACCCCTTGGCCCGCGACCCCTGGGCCCGCGCCGTGGAGCAGGCCCCCGGAGTCTGGGTGGTGGGCGACACCAGTAACGTGGGCGCCACCGCGGAAACCTCCGAACCGGGAAGTCCGGGATCGGGTACTTCGGAATCCGGCGCTTCGGCACCGGGTACTTCGGCATCGGGCACCTCGGCACCGGGCACCTCGGACCCGCAGCCGCACTACGAGCCTGCAACCGCTTCTGTTCCACCCTCAATTCCAGCTGGCCTGCCGGGAACATCATCAGGGCCGGAATGGGGCGCTGTCACGGGCTCTGACCCGGCGCCGGGTCAGGCGCCGGCGCCTGCGCCGGCCACTGAACCGGCGAGCGCTTCGGCGCGTGCGTCTGCGTCCGCTCCGGAGGCAGAGCCTGCACCCATACCTCCTGCCGCGCCGTCCGCTGCCGCCGCTCCAGCCGTGTCCGAGCGGCGCGAACCCGCCTACGCAATGGCCGCGGCAGCTGCGGCCCCGACTTCGACTGCAGCTGCAACTGCGGCCCAGGCCCAGTCACCGGCCGCCGTCGAAACCCGGCAAAGCCTCTACCAGCGGCTGTCCAACAGTCCGGAAGCCGAGGCCGGCCGGGCCAAGGCGCCGGCACGCGCAGTGGCCACCGCCACCTACGTCCAGGATGTCCCCAGCGCAGATGATGAGACCATCGAAGAGTCCGGGGTATTTGGCCGGGCCGCAGTGGAACGCATCCTGGGCGGCAAACTCATTGAAGAGCGCTCAGCCGATGGCAGCCCCATCGCACCAAGATACTGACCCCGCACGGTTTGGCCGCGGGCCGGCTGACCACAATCCACACCAAGTTAAGAGGAAATCGTGTACGAAGGTGCTGTCCAGGAGCTGATCGATGAGCTCGGACGCCTTCCCGGCGTGGGCCCCAAATCCGCGCAGCGGCTGGCCTTCCACATCCTTGAAGCCGACCCGCAGGACATGAAACGGCTGGTGGAGGCGATCACAACGGTGAAGGAACGGGTCAAGTTCTGCACAGTGTGCGGCAACGTCACGGAGCAGGAACTTTGCAACATCTGCAGGGACCCCCGCCGGGACCCCGCGATGATCTGCGTGGTTGAGGAATCCAAGGACGTCCTCGCCGTGGAGCGCACGCGTTCCTTCCGGGGCCGGTACCACGTCCTGGGCGGGGCCATCAACCCCATCGCCGGCGTAGGCCCGGAACAGCTGCGGATCCGGGAACTGCTGACCCGGCTCAACGATGGCGCCATCCAGGAAGTCATCATCGCCACGGACCCCAATCTGGAAGGCGAGGCCACCGCCACCTACCTTGCCAGGATGCTGAAAACCATCGGTATCGCCGTAACGCGGCTGGCATCTGGCCTGCCGGTGGGCGGCGACCTGGAGTACGCCGATGAGGTCACGCTGGGACGCGCCTTCGAGGGCCGCCGGAACGCCCTGACGTAGCAACACCTGGTTGGCGAAGCACAGGACTGAGCCGATTCCTCAGACCGGAAGCTTCCGGCTGCGTCCCGCCCGCTGGCCGGCCGCCAGCACGACACCTGCGGCGGCCAACTGCGTCCCAAACCCCACCGGAGCCAGGGGCACCCCGCTACCGGCCTCCTCGCCGTCGTTCCCCGCCACGCACGGAACCTGCATGCCCTCCGCGGCGGCCTGCAACTCCCCCGGCACCCAGTTGATGGCATCCACGCGAGGATCGGTTTCCCCTGCCAGCAGTGCCAGGAGCACCACCGGGTGGCTTGTGGCCAGCCACATTATCCGTTCCGTATGGTCAACCACGCTGGTACCGCTTACCTCGGAAGAGCAGCTGTACGATGTGACCCGCCCCAGCTCATCCCGCTGGATATTGATGGTCACCAGGACCAATTCCTCCGCCCGGACCGTGGGCAACAACGCCACAACCGCTCCGACGTTTCCCACCAGGAGCAGTCCCGCCATCCCCCAGGCCAAAGCCCGGCCCCGCCAGTCCTCGAACCAGCAAGCGGCGCCGGCACCAATACCGGCGAAAACCACTGCTTCCACCACCATCAGTCCAAACGAAACTGCGGCGACGGCAGGGCCGGACCCCGCCAAGGCCGCAAACAGTGCAAGGAGCAGCCCGGCGGCTGCAGCAAACACCGTTCCTTTGGCCGTGGCCTGGGCCCAGCCCCGCCACGGACCATCGGCCCGGCCGTCGGGCGTCCCGGGTAGCACCGGAACCGCACCCCATCTGATGGCCAGCACGCAGCACGCCACCACCAGGGCTGCGGCGGTCAGGATGTAGGTCCAGCCGTGGGAATCCGGTGGCAGGCCACCGATGGCAACTGCGGCGCTCACCAGCAAGGCGCCCGCGCAGCAGCACACGGCGAGGACGGCCGCGCTCCACCCCCAAAACCAGCGCGAACGGGTGCCTTTGAGTCCGGCAGCGAAACCACGACGCAGGAGGAACCAGATATGGGGTGCCGCGGGCGACGGCGGCCCGCCGCTGACGTCGTCAGCGTCACCAACGCCGGGACTGCCATCCCCGATCGGCTCGTACCGGGGCTCACTGGCAGCCGGGTTGTCACCGTCAGTCATGGTGCCCCTCCCTCCCGGTTGGACAGGCCCAACCCACTTTTTAGATGGCCGTCCCACTGGCTGTTCCAATCGTGATCCGCTGTGGTGTCCGTGTCCAGTACCGGCAGATGCCATACCGGCCGGGCGGACCACAGCGGGTCCTGGCGCGCCCTGGCGGCATGTGAGAATGGGCGTGGCCAGCGGATGGAAGGAGCACCGGCAGTGGAAGTACCTTCGGAATCTTCGTCCATGGCCCAAGGCCTTCGGATCGTCCGCATGGTGGCGGATCGGGAAAAACGGGGCAGGCGGCTGCTGGGCGTTTCCCAGCTCGCCGCGGAGCTTCACATGGAGCCAAGCCGCGTCTCCCGGCTGGCCCAGGAACTATGTGAACTGGGGCTGCTGGAACGCGTAGAGAGAGGACCATTCCGGACGGGGCCGCGGTTCTTCACGCTGGCAGCCTCGCTCAACACCGGTTGGATTCGCGGAGCCCGGACCGAGCTGGAGGCCCTCGTGGCCATGTCCGGGTTCAGGTTCAGAATTTCCGTGCGTGATGGCTACCGCGTGGTTCTGCTGCGGACGTCCAGCAACGATGCGCTGCCCGGAAGCTTTGTGAAGCCGGGCATGGTGACACCCGTCTGGTGTACCGGAGCGGGCCGGGCACTGCTCTGGGACCACGGACAGGCAGCGGTTGAGGACCTGCTCCGCGGGGTGAACTTCATCGGCATCGGCGGTCCGGGTGCGGCGCATTCGCCGGTCGAAGTCTGGGGACTGATGGAACGTGACAGGCCCCGCGGCTTCGTCACGGCTGCCGAAGAATTCGAGCACGGCATCCATGAACTGGCAGTTCCCGTCCGGAATCCTGAGGGCATCATCCTTGCCTCGCTCAGCGTCCTCGGCAGCGGTCCCGCGCTCCACGACAGCACCAGCCGCCTCGCCGGCGCCCTGCTGGTGGCCGCCGACCGGCTGGGATCCGGTGGCAGCCCTACCCTGGACGGCGCCGGCCCGGCGTCTGACTGAACCGCGTTCCTTGCCCGGCGCGCGCGGGCATCCACCAGCTCACGGGTCATCCCCCGGCGCTTATCATTGTGCTTCGGCCCGCTCCGGCATCACATGGCCAAGCGCAGACTCAAGCCACTTTCCCCACGAAATCAGAGCCGCCGCGCAGGCCTCCCGCCGCGGCTCAAGCCGTGTTTTGGACCCCACGATCTGCAGCGCAGCCACCACCTCGCCCTTGAAATCCCGGATCGGAACAGCCAGTGAATAGAGGCCTGGCTCGGCTTCTTCGTCGACCACGGCGTACCCTCGGGCCCGCGCTTCCCGCAGCCGGCTGAGGAAATCCTCGGCGTCCACGGGTGTGCTGGGGCCGTGCCGAACGAAGTCGGCTGCGGCGAGCACGGTCCGGACCTCGGTATCCGAGGCTTCCCACAGCAAAGCCTGGCCCGCGTCGCTGCAGTAGGCGGGGTACGGCCGGCCCAGCCAGGAGCCCACCATGTTGCTGCTTGCCGGAACATTTTCGCCGATGGTCACGGTGCTGTCCCCATGCAGCACTCCCAGGAAACATCCTTCATCCGTCTCCCGGGCCAGGCCTTCCAAGGCGATGGCACCGTCCGTCTGCAGCCGCTGTTCGGTCAGCAGTTGGGCGTCGGTGAAAAGCGACCAGTCCAAGGCGTAGGATCGTTGATCCCGGCGCTCCAGGAAGCCTTCCTGCTGCGCACCGCGCAGGCTCCGGGAGACCTGGCTTCGATCCTTGCCGAGATCCGCGGCTATGCCGGCGACCGTTCCGCCGGGAAAGCCCTTGGCGGCGCGGGCACCGACCGCCAGGACGGCCATGATCCCGCGTCCCATGCTGGATGTCGTAGGCATGGCTCCGATTCTAGCCCCGCACTGCGTCGCCGGAATGCCCTCGCGCCCGGGCCGGAATCCGGCACTTCCGTGACCGCGGAAAGGCCCAATGGCCGGGATGCGGTCACAATTGTCCGCCGCGTTGCGGGCGGCGATAAACTGTCGGAGGAAGTCGCGCCATGCCGGCGTCAGGCTGCCAGGCCTCCAGAATTCCAACTGATCCAGTGAAGGTATGCGCATGAGTACGCCCACTACCGAAGTGCACAACGCAACCGAGCAGCAGGTGCTGCCCACCGGCCGTGCGGTGACCAAACAGCTCATCGTGCAGAAATTCGGTGGCTCTTCAGTCTCCGACGCAGCCGGCGTGAAGCGCGTGGCCAAACGCGTGGTGGACGCCCAGGCCGCCGGCAACGAGGTTGTGGTGGTGGTCTCCGCGATGGGCGACACCACTGACGAGCTCCTGGACCTCGCCTCACAGGTCACCGATTCCGCTCCCGCCCGCGAAATGGACATGCTCCTTTCTGCCGGCGAACGGATCTCCATGGCGCTGCTGGCCATGGCCATCAACAAACTCGGCGCCTCTGCCCAGTCGTTCACCGGTTCGCAGGCGGGCATGATCACCGACGGCATCCACGGCAAGGCCCGGATCATCGACGTCGATCCGCACCGCATCCGGACCGCCCTGGACAAGGGCAACATCGCCATCGTCGCCGGTTTCCAGGGCATGAGCCGCACCACCAACGAAATCACCACCCTGGGCCGCGGCGGCTCCGACACCACGGCTGTGGCCTTGGCCGCAGCACTGGAAGCCGATGTCTGCGAGATCTACACCGACGTCGACGGCATCTACACCGCCGATCCCCGCGTGGTTCCCTCCGCCCAGAAAATCGACACCATCTCCAGCGAGGAGATGCTGGAACTGGCAGCGTCAGGCGCCAAGATCCTGCATCTGCGGTGTGTTGAGTACGCACGCCGGTTCGGCGTTCCGCTGCACGTCCGATCCTCATTCAGCCAGCACGAAGGCACCTGGGTCATTCCCAGCGCCGAAGACAAGATCACCACTCAAGAGGGAGTTGCCTTGGAGCAGCCAATCATCTCCGGCGTTGCACATGACCGTTCCGAAGCCAAGGTCACCGTTGTTGGCGTCCCGGACATTCCCGGCAAGGCCGCAGCGATCTTCCAGGTCATCGCCGACGCACACTCGAACATCGACATGATTGTGCAGAACGTGTCCACCCACGGCACCGGCCGGACGGACATCTCCTTCACGCTGCCCATCGTGGAAGGCGCGGACGCGCTGGCTGCGCTGCATGCGGCGCACGACCAGATCGGCTTCGAGACCATCGAGTACAACGAGCAGATCGGCAAGCTGTCCCTGATCGGCGCCGGCATGCGCTCACACCCCGGCGTTTCAGCGACGTTCTTCAAGGCGCTCTCCGACGCCGGGATCAACATCAACATGATCTCAACGTCGGAGATCCGCATCTCCGTGGTGACCCACGCGGACCTGCTGGATGAGGCCGTGCGCGTCATCCACAACGCCTTCGACCTGGACAGCGACAGCGAAGCCACCGTTTACGGCGGCACCGGACGCTGACGCTGCGGCTTTGACCCGTTGGCGGCCCGGCAACCGGGCAGTCAGCGGGTCCCGCCGGTGTCCTCGCGCCGGACGGCGTAGTGATGTCCGGTTGAATCTGATTCCACTACAAAATGCGACAGGTCCTCTTCCGAGGCCTGCTCGAATTCGTCGTGCCGGTGCACCACCGGTGTATCGGCGTCGAGCCTGGTGGCGGGACCGAAGACGAACCGGAGCCTGTCGGTGAGGCCCATAAACCCCTTGAGTGCGTGTGCCACTGTTTCCACCCCCTTCCCTGCAGGGTAGGACTCGAGGCCGCCGTCATGGGCGAGCCAGTGACCCCATTTTACGCTTGGACCAGCGAAAAGGACCGGGCTTCCCCCGGCCGGAAGACGCCGGGAGGCGGGGACCTCAGGCTGTCACCGGAGGGATTTGTCGTCCGGGTTCCGGGGTACCACGTAGGTGCTGCCGTCCGGCCGGGTCAGCGTTTCCCACTGCTGGCTCTCCGCCTGGCGTTCGGCCAGCAGCTTCCGGTTGTCCTCCGTCATGGCGTGGCCCAGCGACGAACGGTTTGCCGGGCCGAACACGGCCCGGAGCTTTCCGGTGGCCCGCATGAACCGCTGAGAGGCGTTTTCCCTGCCTTCGGGGCTGGACTTACCCATGGACCTGGATTCCTTTCATCCACCGACTACCTGATCCCAGTGTAGGCTAATAATTAGTGCACTAACAATTGGAGGTCTGATGACCAACCGCGCCGACGCCCCGGCTGAGGATGACCTGCTCCTGGAACAGCAATTGTGCTTCGCGCTGACAGTTGCCGCCCGGAGTGTGGTGGGGGCCTATAAACCCGTGCTGGAGAAACTGAACCTCACCCACCCGCAGTACCTGGTGATGCTGTGCCTGTGGGAGGCCAGTCCGCGTACGGTCAGGAACATCAGCGACGCCCTGGCCCAGGAACCCGCCACCATTTCACCGCTCCTGCGGCGGCTTGAGGCCGCCGGCCTGATCACCCGACGCCGCGCCGACGGCAATGAACGTGCCCTGGCCGTCGACCTCACGCCCGCGGGCGCGGACCTCCGGAACGAAGCGCTCAAGGTCCCGGGCACCATGATGGACAGGCTGGGCCTGACCCGCAGCGAGGTGGCAGGCCTGCACGCGTCCATGATGGGCCTTATCGCCGCCACAGCCGGTTCGCCGGAGGCGCGCACCGCTAGAATTGAACAATGACGGGAGTACCTGCAGATGCGTAGCGCGCGGTGGCACCTGGCACTCTTTGTGCTGGCGGCGGGCCTGCTGGCGTCCTGCTCCGGCGCTCCTGGCACGGTCGCCCCATCGTCAGCTCCTGCCGCCTCAGCCTCAGCCTCAGCCTCAGCCTCAGCAGACCCTGACCCGCTGCCTGATCCCGGGAGCACAGTACCTGCACCCTCGCCGGAAGCCAGCCCGCCGCCGTCGGCCGGCCCAGGGCAGGGCGACGCGGAACTTGCCATTTCCGTGGTTCCTGACGTGGGCCAGGAACCCGTGAACTACACCCTGGTGTGCCGGGCGGGAGTTCCGGCCGCCGAGAGCAGCCATCCCACTGCCCAGGCCGCCTGCGCCGCGTTGAAGGCCAACGCGGCGCTGCTCAGTCCGCCGAAACCCACGGCCGCGGTGGCCTGCACCCAGCAGAACGGCGGCCCCCAGAAGGCCACCGTGACCGGGGTGGTGGACGGCGTGCCCGTTGACACCGCTTTCAGCCGCAACGACGGCTGCGCCATTGGCGCCTGGAACACCGCCCGCAGCATCCTGGGTCCAGCCGGTGGAGCAGTTTAGCGTCCTGGCGCCGGACCAGTGGCAGGCGCTGGAGCGCGCCCACCAGGACCGCGTCAGCCGCTACGCCGATCCCTACCTTGCCCGCCGGTCCGCGGGCCGGAAGCATCCCGTGGAGGACTTCCTTTTCACTTACTACACCCAGAAGCCGGGCCAGCTGCGCCGCTGGCATCCCGGCGCGGGCACCGTGCTGCTCGGCCCACCGGCTGCTGCCCGCAGCAGCTGGAAGCATTACCGGACGCTTGACGACGGCGAACTCGCCGGGCTGGGGATTGCCGCCGGAACCAGCGCTGTCACCGTGGACCGGGCCGCCTTCCTGGCCGACCGCAGGGACGCTGTGGTGTTCGCGGACGTCATCCTGCGGGGCACCGCTGCCCGGCCCGCCCAGTTCGGCTGCTTCGGCCTGCATGAATGGGCGATGGTGTACCACCAGGACAGGTTTGACCTGCGCCACGAGTACCTGCAGCTCCGGCTCGGCTCCAAAGGTACGGACAAGGTGGTGGAGGACAACCGGATCCGCTGCACGCACTTTGACGCGTTCCGGTTCTACACCCCTGATGCCACGCCGCTCAACGAGCTCGAACCGACCCGGGAAAACCAGCGGCAGCTGGAACAGCCCGGCTGCCTGCACGCCAACATGGACCTCTACAAATGGGCGTACAAGCTGACGCCGGCCTTGCCCAGCGAGCTGGTCATGGACTGCTTCGAACTGTCCTGGCGGGTGCGGGCCATGGACATGAAGGCTTCCCCATACGACCTGGCCGAGTGGGGCTACCCGCCCATCCGGATCGAAACACCTGACGGCAAAGCGGACTATGTGGCCCGGCAACGCGCTTTCGCCCAGGAGGCAGCTGTCCTCCGCAGCAGGCTGACTGCCGCCCTCCACACGGCAACGGCCGTCGAGGAAAGGGACGTTGACCATGCCCGCACCGCTTGAGCTTCGTTTGGCCATCCGCCTCAGTGACACCCCTGACGGCCCGCACCATGACTTCTCTCTGGTGGCCAGCGAGGGAGTGCTGGCCGACGGCTCCACCGTCCCGGATCCGCAGGCAGCCCTCGCGGCGGTGCTCCGGTACGGCGAAGGTATTTTCTTTCCCAAGCCGGGACCGCCCAGGATCTGCACCCAGCAGTACGGCGGCCCACAGCGGGCCGTTATCACCGGCACGTTCGGGGGCCGGCAGGTCCACACCGAGCTCTCCCTGACGGACGGCTGCGAAATTGCGCGGTGGCGGGCCCTGGCGCCCCTGCTGGGCGGAACCGCCACCTAACCTCCGCCGAATCTCCCCGCCTTCGAGGGAACAGCAACGGCGCACCGCTTGGAAAATGCGGCGCGCCGTTGGTGTTCACTGGCGAAGCTGGGGAATTTCAGCGGTCAGTGCCGCCTACACCCCCAGGTCTGCGTTGCCGGAGTTCTCCGGCAGCTCCTGCTTCTTCTTCTCCTTTTTGACCTTGTCCTTTTTGTCCTTCTTGGACGGGTCCGTCTGCTCGTCGTCAGGGACGACAACCGGCGCACCCGGGGTAACCACCACGGAAACGAAGGTGGGCTGGGCGCCGCCGGAGTAGTTCACGCGGCCGATGTAGGAACCCGGTGCCAGGTTCTTCCAGTCCAGCGTCACCTCACCGGCGGAACCGTTGGCCAGCCGGAGCGGGTTGGGGCTCACCGTTGCGTTACCCACGTTGGCGCCCAGCACCGCAGCGTCCAGGGAAGCCTTGGTGGGCTGCCCGTTGGGGCTTGCATAGAGATTGGCGAACATGGTGTAGACACCTGCCGGCGGGTTGACGACGGACACCGACTCGCTGGCGGACACCGTCTGGGCGGCAAGCTGCCGTCCGTCCGGGGCGAAGACCAGCAGGTCGAAGTCAGCGGTCTCGTCCGATGAGAATACGGAGAACTTGGCCAGCGGAGACCCTGCAGCCACAGTAACCTGCTTCACGGCGTTGGCCGGGTTGTTGGCCAGGGCCAGCGGGCCGGGGACCAGTTCAATGGCGGTGGAGTCCGCCTTGGACAGCCCATCCACGGTCATGCTGATCGGCGCGTTGGTGCCGGACACCACGGGGATCTTCCCCTGTCCATTGCCACCCACCGAGCTGAAGGCGGCGTTGGCCGGGGCCACTGCCGACTGCGGCCGGACGGCCACCGGGGATGCGACGTTCTTGCCGGCGCCCTGCCACACCAGGCTGCCCATGGCGAACTGGCCGGTGGGTGCTGAGGTGTTTTCGAACTTGACCTTGAACGTCCGCTTTTCGCCGGCGGCGCTGAAGTTCAGGATCGACGGCGTGACGGTCACCTTGACGCCCGGCACATTGGCCTGCGCCCGGTAGAGGCCCGGGGTCAGGGCGGTGACGGTCCGGGTCACTTCGGTTTTGCCGGTCAGTGCGCCGAGGGCGAAGGATGCCACGTTCATGTCCCGCGGAGCGGTGCTCCCCAGGTCCGGGATGCCCAGGTCGAGGCCTGTGCCCTGGATGAACTTGAGGTAGTCGTTTTCGTTGGCGTCGTACACCAGGCCCGGATCGAGGACCTTGGCCACGGAGACCTGGCCGGCGCCGGTGGCGAAGACGTCAGTGTTTTTGCTGCCGTCCGCGTTCTTGACGTCAGCGGCCGTGGTCATCATTGCCGACTTCACGGTGGCCGGTGACCAGGTGGGGTTCTTGGCCAGGACCAGGGCACCGAAACCGGCCACATGAGGGGCGGCCATTGAGGTGCCGGACATCATGCCAAACTGGGCGCCGCCTTCGGCGATGGGTGAAACGCCAGCCAGGACAGCGACGCCGGGAGCGGCAACGTCAGGCTTGAGCAGATCCGAACCGGTGGCCAGCAGCGGTCCGCGTGAGGAGAACCCGGCGATCTGCGGCTGGGGTGCCTGCGGCAGTCCGGTGGTGTCCTTATTAACCAGGGCCGCCGTGATCTCCGGATTGGCCGCCAGCTTGTCCTTGATCTGCTGGGTTGCCGGCGGGTTCACGTGCACGGTGGGTACTGCGTGCTGGTCCACGTCCTCGGAGGATGCAGTGACGTTGACCAGGATCATGCCCACACCACCCGCACGCTTGACCTCGGAGCTCTTGGCGACGCGGTCCACTACCCCGCGGTCGCAGACCACAATCCGGCCCGTCGCTTTGGCGGGGTCCAGGGTGTTGGGTCCGCACAGTTCCGGGCTGGCTGCGCCTGCGGCAGCAGCGTTGGCGGCCAGGACCAGCCGGCTGGCCGGGACGTTGTTGGCCATCAGGCTGGCGCCGCGGAACTTGGTGCCGTCGGCGAATTCGACGGTTCCCTGCAGCTCAGTGGAGAAGGAGCTTGCGGCGACTGTGGTGAGCCACGGAGCACCGTGGTTCACGGTGCTGGCCGTGGGGCCGGAGTTGCCTGCGGAGGCAGAGACGAACACGCCGGCCGAGGCTGCCGAGAGGAACGCCAGCGCCACCGGGTCGGTGGTTGTGGAGGTGCTGCCGGAGATGGAGTAGTTCAATACATCCACGCCGTCCAGGATCGCCTGGTTGATGGCGGCCACGGAAGCGGAGCTGTAGCAGCCGCCCGTGTTGGGATCCGTGTCTTCCCAGCAGACCTTGTAGATGGACAGCTTGGCGGCAGGGGCCACGCCGCCGGTGATGCCCATGTCGCGGGCTCCCAGGTTGGCCCGGACATTGGCGTTGCCGGCCGCAGTGCTGGCGGTGTGGGTGCCGTGGCTTCCCACGTCAACGGGCGACAGGACTTCTTCAGGTGCGCGGTCCTCGACCGGGACGTAGGCCTTGAAGTCGTCAGCGAAGTAGCGGGCGCTCAGGACCTTGGAGTTGCAGGCGCTGCCGTCAAAGTCAGCGCCGGTGCCCTCACCCTTTTGGCACTCGCCAACGAACGTGTCGCCGTCGGACTTCAGCATGGCGATGTTGCCGTCGCCGTTGCGGTAGGGAACCCCGACGACGGGTGCGCCCTCGAGCGGCTTGACGTCAGCGCCCGCGAAGAAGGGGTTGGAGGGCGTGTAGCCGGAATCGATGACACCGACCACCACGCCCTTGCCGGCGTTCTCCGTACCGCCGAATGACGTGTTCCAGATGCCCTGCGGACCGGACAGCTGGAGGAAGTCGGTGGTGGAGTAGTCAGGGGCGTTTTCGGTGTCCGGTGCCACCATCAGGACTTTGGGGTCCTTGGCCAGGTTCAGCGCCTGATCCGCGGACAGGTCGGCGGTGAACCCGTTGATGGCCGCGGTGAACGTGCGCTTGATCTGGACGCTTTCGTCCTTGGCCACTTCCTTCTGCCGGGTTTCCAGGTGCTGCTGGTACCGCTGGACCTCGGGCTTGGAAGCGTCCAGCTTTTTGCCGGTCTGGGGCTTGGTTGCGCTGAGCCCGTCGGTGCCGCCATCGTAGGTGGCCGCCGGTTTTTCGGCCAGCACTACGATGTACCGGCCCGCCTGGTAGTCCTTCGGGTCAACGTTTTTCTGCTGGACGGACGGGACCTGTCCCGCGGCGGGGGCCGCGGTGGCCGGCATGACGGCTACTGATGTGAGGAGTAATGGAATGCCGATGGAGAGCGCCGCCGCCCTCCGGACCCCTGGGCTTCGAAGGAAGCTCTTGCCTGCTGATTTCACGGGTGGTTTGAACCTTTCCTAAAGGAACGCTCCCGGCGGTGCCGGGCACACGAAGCCAGCCTGACGATGTGACAGATTTTGTCGGCCTTTTCCCGAGGCTGGCCGAACTCACACTACAGACTGAGAGCTAAATATGACATAGGTAACACGCAAGATTCATACGGTGTCACGTGAATTTACACAGCCTTTACACAGCCGGTGGGCGTAGTCTCCTGCGGCGGGCACGGGCACGGTTGCGGGCCGGAGAGGGGTCAGGGCTTGCATAAGCGGCCGCCGGCATACGCCGGGCAGGCCGCGGCCAGCCGGTCCACAGCGTGCCGTGAAGGCGGGGCCGGGGCCTGATTGCCGGAAGGTGCCTTAGCGCGGAGTGCGCACCACGTCGCTGATCCATTGGCGGGTCTTCTCGTCAACGGGACCAGCCAGCTTGCTGTCCCGGGACAGACGGTCCGCTTTGACCTTCTGCAGCACCATCCGTCCCAGCCCGGCAAACACGGCTGCTGCCATCACGGGCAGGAGGAGCGACTTCGATTTCTCGGCCATCCAGCCATCCTAATGAAGGCCCTGCAACAACTCCAGACCCAACAGCCGCTGCGCCGGAAACGAGGCGGCCGTCACGGGCCGGCCGGCGGAAGCAGCCGGATGCGGAACGGGGCGCTGCGGCCGGTAGAATAGGTACGCAAGCTCGCGGAGCGCCCGTCCTCACTGTCCATTGCCGGCAGATCCCACCTTCGGAACGGCGTGAGACGGCATCACTCCGCTGCGCCCTTACCCAAGCTCACGCACAGGAGTTGCCGGATGCCCCGGATCGTTGTTGACGTCATGCCCAAGCCCGAGATTCTGGACCCGCAGGGGAAGGCAATCGTAGGCGCCCTCCCCCGGCTGGGCTTCACCAGCTTCAGCTCTGTCCGCCAGGGCAAGCGGTTCGAACTGACGGTGGACGGCGAGGTGACCGAGGAGATCCTGGCCCAGGCACGCGATGCCGCCGCGACGCTGCTCTCCAACCCCGTTATTGAGGACGTTGTCAACGTCGAGGTCGTCGAGGCCTGACATGACTGAACTTCCCCTCATCGGCGAAGCCGTCGCCGTCGCAGCGGTGCCGCGCCTGGCAGGCGCCCGGATCGGCGTCGTCACGTTCCCCGGCACCCTTGATGACCGCGATGCCGCCCGCGCCGTCCGGCTGGCCGGCGGAACCGCCGTCCCGCTGTGGCATGCCGACACCGCCCTTGGTGACGTGGACGCCGTCGTAATTCCCGGCGGCTTCTCCTACGGCGATTACCTGCGCGCCGGTGCGATCGCCCGGTTCGCGCCGCTGATGTCAAAGATCATCGACGCCGCCAACTCCGATGCGAAGCTCCCCGTCCTGGGCATCTGCAACGGCTTCCAGATCCTGACCGAGTCGCACCTGCTGCCCGGTTCCATGATCAAGAACGACCACTTGAAGTTCCTCTGCCGCGACCAGGTGCTGCGGGTCGAAAACAGCAACACCGCCTGGACGCTTGACTACCAGGCGGGCCAGGAAATCACCGTTCCGCTGAAGAACCAGGACGGCCAGTACCTCGCCGACGAAAAGACGCTGGACGCCCTGGAGGCCGAAAACCGCGTGGTGTTCCGCTACGTGGGTTTCAACCCGAACGGCTCCCGCCGGGACATCGCCGGCATCTCCAACGCGGCCGGCAACGTGGTGGGCCTGATGCCGCACCCGGAGCACGCAGTGGAAACCGGCTTCGGCCCCGAGTCGCTGGACGGCATCGGCGGCGCGGACACGGACGGGCTGGGCTTCTTTACCTCCGTTTTGACCAAGATTGTGGGAGGCGACAAGTGAGCACCGAAACCACCAAGAAGTTCAACATCGACACGGTGGCTAACGCCGAAAAGTCGCCGGACACCGAGCTGCCCTGGGCCGAGCTGGGCCTGAAGCAGAACGAGTTCGATGACATCCTCAAGGTCCTGGGCCGCCGCCCCACCGGCGCGGAACTGGCCATGTACTCGGTCATGTGGAGCGAGCACTGCTCCTACAAATCCTCCAAGAACCACCTGCGCCAGTTCGGCGAGAAGGTGACCCCGGAGATGAAGAAGGACATGCTGGTGGGTATCGGCGAGAACGCCGGCGTGACCAACCTCGGGGACGGCTGGGCCGTGACCTTCAAGATCGAATCGCACAACTCGCCGTCGTTCGTGGAGCCCTACCAGGGCGCCGCAACCGGCATCGGCGGGATTGTCCGCGACATCATCTCGATGGGCGCCCGGCCCGTTGCCGTGATGGATCCGCTGCGCTTCGGCGCCATCGACCACCCGGACACCGCACGCGTTATGCACGGCGCCGTGGCCGGCATCGGCGGCTACGGCAACTCCCTGGGCCTGCCGAACATCGGCGGCGAAATGGTGTTCGACGCCGTTTACCAGGGCAACCCGCTGGTCAATGCCCTAGCCGTGGGCGTGATGCGCCACGAGGACATCCGCTTGGCCAATGCGTCCGGCAAGGGCAACAAGGTGGTCCTGTTCGGTGCACGCACCGGCGGCGACGGCATTGGCGGCGCCTCGGTGCTGGCCTCCGAGTCCTTCGACGACACCAAACCCTCCAAGCGGCCCGCCGTGCAGGTAGGCGACCCCTTCGCGGAGAAGGTCCTCATCGAGTGCTGCCTTGAACTTTTCAAGGGCTCCCTCGTGGAAGGCATCCAGGACCTGGGCGCAGCCGGCATCTCCTGCGCCACCTCGGAACTGGCCTCCAACGGCGATGGCGGCATGGCCGTCGAGCTGACATCGGTGCTGCTCCGCGACCCCACACTGACGCCGGGCGAAATCCTGATGTCAGAGTCGCAGGAACGCATGATGGCAGTGGTCACCCCGGAGAACGTCGCGGCCTTCGAAGCCGTGATGGACAAGTGGGCCGTGGAATACGCCTGGCTGGGTGAAGTGACCGACAGCGGCCGCCTCATCATCACGTGGGAGGGCGAGGTGATTGTCGACGTCGACCCCCGTACCGTGGCGCACGACGGCCCGGTCTACGACCGCCCGTTTGCCCGTCCCGACTGGCAGGACGCCGTCCAGGCTGACCTGTTCACCGGGTCCGTGCAGGACGCCGGGCGGCCCGCCGCCCCGGCCCAGCTTGCGGCGGCAGTCACCGAACTGGTGGCGTCCCCCAACATGTGTTCCAAGGCCTGGATCACGAACCAGTACGACCGGTACGTGGGCGGCAACACCGCCATGGCGTTCCCGGACGATGCAGGCGTGGTCCGCGTGGACGAGGAATCCGGCCTGGGCGTTGCCCTGGCCACGGACGCCAACGGCCGCTACACCTACCTCGATCCGTACCACGGCGCCCAGCTGGCCCTGGCCGAGGCCTACCGCAACGTCGCCACCTCCGGCGCCGTCCCCATGGCCGTCAGCGACTGCCTGAACTTCGGGTCCCCGGAGGACCCGGACGTGATGTGGCAGCTTGCCGAAGCCATCCGCGGCCTGTCCGACGCCTGCATGGTGCTGGGCATCCCGGTCACCGGCGGCAACGTTTCGCTGTACAACCAGACCGGCACCACGCCGATCCACCCCTCACCGGTGGTGGCTGTGCTGGGCAAGCTCGACGATGTCGCCCGCCGCACGCCGTCGGGCTGGCGGGAAGACGGCCAGGCCATCTACCTGCTGGGCACCACGGCCGCGGAGCTGGACGGTTCGGAATGGGCCAACATGCGCGGCCACCTGGGCGGCCTGCCGCCCAAGGTTGACCTCGACGCCGAACGGGCGCTGGGCGAGATCCTGATCAACGCCTCCCGCGACGGCATGGTCGACTCCGCGCACGACCTCTCCGAAGGTGGCCTCGCAGCCGCCCTGGTGGAGTCCTCGCTGCGTTACGGCGTGGGCGCCCGCATCGCCCTGCAGGATGTTATGGACCGGGACGGCGTGGACCTGTTCACGGCGCTCTTCTCCGAAACCCAGGGCCGCGCCGTGGTGGGCGTCCCCCGCTCCGAGGAAGTCCGCTTCACGGACATGTGCACCGCCCGCGGTTTCGCGCACACCCGGATCGGCGTGGTGGACGCGGACAGCGGAACCCTTGCCATCAACGGCGTGGACGAACTGGCGCTCGACGCACTCCGCGAAGCCCACGAAGCGACCCTGCCGAAGTACTTCGGCTGAACCGTAACACCGCCAGCGCGGGGTCGCCTCCGG
>NZ_LFQH01000061.1:0-35774 GCF_001238605.1 Arthrobacter sp. ZBG10
CTGGCAGTTGTTGTCGTTATGAGCGCTCATAACGACAACAACTGCTACCTAGTTGGGAGAGGGCAGCAAAATGCCCGCCACCTGGAAGGCGACGGGCATTTCCACGCTGTACGAAGTATCTCTACTTCTTATTGCGGCGCTGGTGACGGGTCTTGCGAAGCAGCTTGCGGTGCTTCTTCTTGGCCATACGCTTGCGACGCTTCTTAATAACTGAACCCACGAAAGTTCCTCACAAACTAGATGCAGTACCTGTCTGTTGGGATGGTCCGTGGACAAAGCTACGAACTGCACAACCGACAGATTCCAACAATGACGTAAAACGTTCCTTAACAGGGTACCGCTTTCCGGGGGCGGCTTCTGACAACAAAGCGCACCACAGGCTCACGGTGCCCCATTAAGGCTGAAAACCTCAGGCAGTTTCGGTATGCCCGTCGACAACAGCACCCTTGAGGTACTGGTCCACGGCATTCTCGGGGACCCGGTAGGACCGGCCGAAGCGCACCGCCGGCATTTCACCGGAGTGCACCAGCCGGTACACGGTCATTTTGGAGACGCGCATGACCTGGGCTACTTCAGCCACTGTCAGGAACTTCGCGTTGGAGAAGTTCTGTTCTGCCGACATTTCCCTATTTTCCTTTGCTGACGGATGGACACAGAGACCCCAGGTACTTGCCAATGCGGTGTTCTTGATGCTGAGCCCATCCACCAACCACTTATTTAGATACTGTAGATGTTCCTGTGGCAGATGTGAAAGTAGTGCGACGGCTTATTTTGCCGTCCGGCGTTTCCGTGCGGAGGCAGCCAGCTGGGCCAGGACAGACACGGAGACGTCCCAGTCCATGCAGGCGTCGGTGACGCTCTGGCCGTAGACCAGCGCGTCCCGCCCTGCGCGGTGTTCGGCAACGTCCAGGTTCTGCGCGCCGCCCACCAGGAAGCTTTCGAGCATCACGCCGGCAATCGCCTGTGCCGACGGGCCGCCGTCCTCGAGCTGGGCGCCGATTTCCAGGGCCACCGCTGCCTGGCGGTGGTGGCTCTTGCCGCTGTTGGCGTGGCTTGCGTCCACGATCAGGCGCGGGTTCAGGCCCTTGCCTGCCAGCTTGCCGGAGGCGGCCTGGACGTCCACGGCGGAGTAGTTGGGGCCCTTCCGGCCGCCGCGGAGGATGACATGGGTGTCGGGGTTTCCGGCGGTGGACACCAGCGCGGCCCGGCCGTCGCCGTCGATCCCCAGGAACGCCTGGGCAGCCCCGGCGGCACCGCAGGCGTCGATGGCCACCTGGAGGTCGCCGTCGGTCCCGTTTTTGAACCCGATGGGCATGGACAGCCCCGAAGCGAGCTGCCGGTGGATCTGGCTTTCGGTGGTCCGCGCCCCGATGGCGCCCCAGGCGATGAGGTCCGCCATGTACTGCGGGCTGATGGGCTCAAGAAATTCGGTGGCCGTGGGCAGGCCCAGCGCGGTGACCTGCTGGAGGAAGTGCCGGGCGGCGCGCAGGCCGGTGACCATGTCGTGGCTGCCGTCCAGGCGCGGGTCGTTGATCAGGCCCTTCCAGCCCACGGTGGTGCGGGGCTTTTCGAAGTAGGTCCGCATGACGATCAGCAGGTCGGCTTTGTGCTTCTCCGCCTGGCTGACCAGCCGGCGGGCGTATTCCAGCCCGGCTTTGGGATCGTGAATGGAGCAGGGGCCCACAATGACCAGCAGGCGGTCATCCAGTCCGTCCATGATGGCGCGGACCTCGTCGCGGCCGCGTTCCACCACGGTGGCTTCCCGGGTGTCCAGCGGCAGCTCGGCGATGAGCTCCTGGGGCGTGGGGAGGGCCGTGAATTCGCTGACGCGCAGGTTGGACGTGGATTTTGCTGCGGGTACGGCGGCTGATGCGGTGCTCATGATGGGTCCTGTTCCGGGAGAGGAAGCGGGCCCAGAATCAGAACCCGCCGGGAAATGGCGAAGGGCAGAGAATGGTCTCTGCCCTGTTGGCTCTGAAGGAAAGTTGGATGCGTGTCAGTTAGACGCGGGCCCCTCCAGAGCCAACGAAAAATACGCATACCAACGGTTAGTCATGGCAAGACCCTAACCGGGCATCGCGGGCAGCGCAAAATTCCGGCGTCACACTCCGTCCCAGTCTTGTCCGCGGGACCGGCCCTTGAAGGACCCGCTGCGCGGACAAGCCAAGGAATCGTCCGACGGCGGCCGGCACCTGGCCGGCGACGGTCACCTAATCAACCACAGTGACCGTCCTGGCCGGGGTGAACGCCGGCAGGTAGATGCTGGAGCCGAGGTATTGCGCTTGCAGGACGTGCTTGCCGTAGCGCAGCGAGGTGTGGGTGTAGCCGGCCTTGCCGTTGACCAGTCTCACCGGCGCGCCCACCTTGGTGTTCCAGTCATAGAACTGCACCCACCCCGTGGGCGTGGCGCCGCCGCCAACAGCCGGCATGATGACGGCCTGGACGGTGACAGCAGTCCCCGGCCGGATTTCGCCGTGGTGCGAGCTGTGGAACTCACCCTTCACCGCGGCAAGCGCAGGCGTCACGGTGTGGGTCACCGGCCCGGAGGTTGAGCCGAAGTAGTCGCCCTCCGCGTGCCTGAATTCTGCGGTGAACACGTGCTGGCCCGCGGGCAGGTTGTTGATGGTGAAGACCGACTGCCAGCCCGGTCCGGGGGCCTGGGCCTGGACCTCGACGCCGTCGACAATCAGCACCAGGCTTCCCAGCGGCGTTCCGGTCAGTGGCCCTGATGGGAGCGCCGTGGCCCGCGCCGTGACGGTAACGGGTGCACCGAATACCGATGTGCCAGCCGGCGTAACGGTGATGGCTGTCCTGGTCCCCGGCCCGCTGATGGCAGTAATCGAGAACCTGATGGTTTTGGGGGCGAAGGTGCTGTCCTCCGAGTATCTGGCCTTGAAGAAGGTCGTTCCCAGGGCGAGGACCGGCGAGTCCATCAGCGCCAGCCCAAGGAACGGTTCTTCGGTGTCGACGTCCCCCACGCCAAGCACCGTGCCATCGGCGTCGGACAACAGGCTGACGGTTCCCGACGGGACACCTGTACCTGGCGCGGCCGGAACGACGCCTGCCGCCACCAGGACCGGGGCGTCCGCGAAGGGAAGCCCGAACGCATTGGCGCTCAGCGTGACCTCCGCCCTGCCTGTTCCGTAGGAGCTGGTTCCGGCAGCCTGCGCGGGCCCGGCCAGGCCTGCAAACGCGATGGTGATTGCCGCAAGGACCGGCAGGATGATGCCAACCCGCCGGAACCGGCTGGGTGCCGCTGTTGGAGGTGCGGCGTTGGATGCTGTGTCCATGTGGTTTCACTTTCCCGATGACTAAATGTCACGGAAAGCCCCAGCACCTCCGCAGGCCTGGTGTGGCCAACAGGCACAGGATAGTCCCGTCCCCCACCGCGCGGTAGCGACAGGAAGGGCTAAGCCAGCATCTTGCGGAGAAATTGCAGCTGCTTAATCCAGTGGTGCTCCTGGCCGCCCTCGTGGTTGTTGAACCTGTACACCTCGATGTCCTTGGCCACGCCGGCCGCGGGTGCGCCCGGCTCCCCCGTGCCGTAGGCGTTGAAGCTGGCAAACACGGTGGATGGCGGGCAGATGTCATCCATCTGGGCCGCCGAATAAAAGGCCGGCGCGGTGGCGAGGCGGGCCAGGTTGACGCCGTCGAAGTAGCGCAGCACGTCCAGGATGGAATCGTAGCTGTCCCGGTGCCGGGCCAGGAACGCGGCGATCTCCGGGTACGGCCCGCGCGGAGTGATGTCGATGGCGCGGGGGAAGTCCTGCAGGAACGGGACATCCGGCAAGGCGGCGATGACCCCGTCCAGGCGGCCGGCCGCAAGCCCGGCAGCGGCCACCACAATGCCGCCGCCCTGGCTGACGCCGGCCAGCACCACTTTGGCAGGGTCGACGGCGGGGTGGGCCTGGGCAGCCTCCACGGCACGGAAGGCGTCCATGTAGACACGCCGGTAGTAGTAGTCCTCGCGGTTCCCGATGCCGCGGGTCATCAGGCCTGCGTGGGCCACTCCGCCTGCGGAGGGATGCGGGTCCGGTGTTTCCCCCAGGGTCCCGCCGTAGCCCTGGCCCCGGGTGTCCATGATGAAGTGGGCGTACCCGGCCTGCGCCCAGCGGGTGTCCTGGTTGACCAGTCCGCGGCCGCCCGAGTAGCCCACGTAGTGCACCACCACGGGCAGCCGGGTTCCGGCGTCGCGGTGCGCCGGCAAGTGCAGCCAGCCCTTGATGGGCGCGCCGCCGAAGCCTGCGAACGTGACGTCGAAGGTGTCGATGACCGTGAGGTGGTTCTCCACGGGTTCAAACGTTGGCGCCAGCGGGAAAGCCCTGGTTTCCTCGACGGTGGCGTCCCAGAACGCCGCAAAGTCATCCGGTGCTGTGACGTGGCTGCTGTAGCTGCGCAGCTGGGCGAGGGGCAGGTCAAAGAGTGGCATGCGGTGGTCCGGTCCTGTTGCTGGTGGAAGTGGTTTTCTGCTGATCCTAGGTCGTTTGGGGCGCAGCGTCATGCCGTGATGACGCCATGTTCAGTGCCAGCCCGCCGCCGGCTCCGACGGTGATGGCGGCCGGCTCTCCGGGCAGCAGCCGGAGGGCCAGGATTTTGTCCCCGGACCGGAGCTGGACGGTGGCTTCGCGCTGGGCGGCAAGGGTGGCCCCGGCCAGCCGGCCGTCCCGCCACTCGAGGTCCACTTCCACCCCGGGGCGGGCGCGGAGCCGATTGGCTTTGCCGGCCGGAAGCTCGGCCGGCAGGGCTGGAAGCAGCTCGATTTCCTGCACCCCGGCGGCGGTCCGGTGGCTCTGGACCAGGCACTCAGCCACGCCGGCCACAAAGCCGAAGTTGCCGTCGATCTGGAACGGCGGGTGGGCCCCGAAGAGGTTCGGGTACAGCCCGCCGCTGTGACCCGACCGTTCGGCGGCCATGTCCCGGAAGTACAACCTGAACAGGTCGCTGACCTTCTCCGGCTGCCGGAGCCGGGCCCGCAGGAGGATTTTCCAGGCCAGGGACCAGCCGGTGGATTCGTCGCCGCGGCCGTCGAGGCTGGCTTTGACGGCCGCCTCGAGCTCCGGTGCCAGCGGTGTATCGCCGGGGTAGGCGAGGTAGAGGTGGCTGACGTGGCGGTGGTCCTGCTCCCACTCTTCCGGGTCGGCCAGCCATTCGCGCAGGCGGCCGTTGCGCCCGGGCGCGGGATTTGGCAGCCGGGGCAGGGCACGCCGGGCGGCGGCAGCAACGGCGTCGTCCGGCCAGCCCAGCCCGGCCGCCAGGGCGTCCACCATCAGGAAGGTGTCCCGGATCAGCGTCAGGTCCAGGGTGGAGGACTCCGCGACGGCAGCCCGGCCACCGCCGCCGGGGAGGGTGAAGCTGTTTTCCGGCGAGGTGGACGGGCTGGTGCCCAGCGTCCCGTCCGGGTTCTCCAGCAGCAGGTCCAGTGCGAAGGCTGCTGCGCCACGGACGGCGGGCCAGGCGGCGTCCCGGGCGAAGCCGGGCCCGGCGGCCCCGAACTGCAGGTGCTCCCACAGGTGGCGGACCAGCCACAGCCCGGCCATTGGCCAGTAGGACCATTCCGGGGAATGCCTGCCGTGCCCCACCGGTTTGCTGTACCCCCAGATATCCGAGTTGTGGTGCACCGCCCAGCCGTCGGCGCCGTAGTACTCCCTGGCCGTGCGGGCCCCGGTCACCTGAAGGGCTTCAATGAGGGCGAACAGGGGCTCCGCGCAGGCAGCCAGGCCCGTGGGTTCCGCGGCCCAGTAGTTCATCTGCAGGTTGATGTTGGTGGTGAAGTTGGAGCTCCACGGCGCGGTCAGCTCGGCGTTCCAGATGCCCTGCAGGTTGGCGGGGGTGCCCTGCCAGGCGGTTCCCGGCCGCGAGCCCGGGTGGCCCGCACGGGAACTGCAGATCAGCAGGTACCGGCCGTAGTTGAACAGCAGCGCGGCCAGGCCGGGATCTGCCGCCAGCGGCCCGGCCGGATTCCGGTTGGCGGCCAGCAGCCGCTCGGCCGTGTTGGTGCCTTGCCACGGGGGCACGTCAAGGGTGAGGCTGCAGCTGTCGTACAGGGCTGCGTGGCTTGCTTCGTGCCGTTCCAGTAATCCTGCCGGACCGGTTGCCGCTGCGCTGGCGAGCAGTGCCCGGGCGGCGTCGGCAGCGCCGGCCGCCGTGCCCTGCGGTTGCCGGCCGAGGCCGTGGAACGTGGTTTCGGTGGTGATGAACACCGTGGCGCGGTGGACGCCGGTGGCGGCCAGGCCGCCGTCGTCCGCCGCCGCGTCGGTGCCGTCGTGTTCCCAGGACATCACGGCGGCGCCCTGGAGGCTGAGCGAATCATCATCGGAGTAGTCCACGGCGCCGCCGTCGTGGGAAGGCGCGACGCCGGACGGCAGCTTCAGTTCCATGGCCGCGGTTCCTGCCGCCGCGGTCCGACGGAGGATGCGCAGCGGGGAATCGAGCCGGAGTGCCAGGTCCAGGCCCTGCGGCGCACCGGACTCCACCGTCACCACGAGGACTGAGGGGTGGTGGGCCGCAAATGCCTCGATGCGGATGTTGTGGCCCGCCTGCTGGTACCGGGTGCTGTTGACGGCACGGGCCAGGTCCAGGCTGCGGCTGTAGCCGGCGGGGGCCCCGGAATCGCCGGTAACTGCGACCGCCAGGAAAAAGTCGGCGAACGGAAGGTAGGCCTGTGAGTTGCGGTGCTGCAGCTGCTTCATCGTTTCGTGGGCCGCCCCGAAATTACCGGCGCTGATCTGCCCCCGCGCCGCGGCCAGGATGGCGTCCGCTGATTCCCGGCTGAATGCAGGGCCGAGGTCCTGGCTGTGCGGGGAGCCGGACCAGGCCGATCCGTCATTGAGCTGGAACCGGTGCTCCAGTCCGGGCTCCCTGGGGACAGGCGCCCCGCCGAAAACCATGGCTCCCAGGCGTCCGTTGCCCAGCGGCAGCGCTGCCAGCCAGTCGGCTGCGGGCGAGTCGTAAGTCAGGGAATGTTCAGTGCGCACGGAATCCAACCCTAGACAATTACATCGATGGAGAGAAGGGGTCCGGCAGGAAATCCCACCCTGCGGCAGGGCCCGGAGTTCCGGACCCCGCCGCACGGGCGTTATCGCCTGGCAAGCTCCGGGGTGAACTCCAGCAGTGCGTGCGAACCCACCACGAGGGACCGCAGGTCCGCCAGTCCGCCGGACACCTGGCCGGCAGCCCTGGCCTGGACCAGGACGTTACCCAGGGCCGTGGCCTCGACCGGGCCGGCCACCACGCGCTTGCCGGTGGCATCCGCCGTCAACTGGCAGAGCAAGCCGTTCTGGGATCCGCCGCCCACCACGTGCACCACGTCCACGGTGCGGCCCGCGAGCCGTTCCGCGTCGCGGATGGTGCGGGCGTACCCCGCAGCCAGGCTGTCCATGATGCACCGGGTGACCGCCGCCGGATCCGCCGGCAGGATATCCCCGGTGACCTTAACTGCCGAGCTGATCCGGGCAGGCATGTTGTCCGGCGCGATGAAGTAGGGATCGTCCGGGTTGACCTGTGGGCCGCCGGGCGGCAGCGCCGCAGCGGCTGCGAGCAGCGCCGGCAGGTCCTGCGTGAACCCTTCAGCAGCCCAGGACCGCTGGCATTCACTGAGCAGCCACAGCCCGCCCATGTTCCGGAGGTAACGGATGGTGCCGTCCACGCCGCGTTCGTTGGTGAAGTTCGCCTCGCGGCTGGCCTCGGTCAGCACCGGCGCGTCCAGCTCCAGCCCCACCAGGGACCATGTCCCGGAGGAAATGTAGGCGAAGTCCTTCGCTTGGGCCGGGACCGCGGCGACGGCGGAAGCGGTGTCGTGCGAGCCCACAGCCACCACGGTGGTGGTGGCCGGCAGGCCAACGTTGGCCGCGACGTCCGGCAGCAGCGTCCCCACGGTTTCACCTGGCTGGACCAGGGGCGGGAACAGCTTTTTGGGCAGGCCCAGCTCGGCCAGGAACCCGGTGGCCCACTCCCCCGCCACGGCGTCGAACAGGCCGGTGGTGGAGGCGTTGGTGGCTTCGGTCCGCCGCTGCCCGGTCAGGAGGAAGGCGATCAGGTCCGGGATAAGCAGGGCCTGCAGCCCGGTCAGGTCCGGTTCCGTGGCGAGCTGGTACAGCGTGTTGAACTGCAGGAACTGCAGCCCGGTAGTGGCGTACAGGCGGGCCGGATCCAGTTTTGCGTGCACGGGCGCGACGGCGGCGCGGCTGCGGTCATCCCGGTAGCTGAACGGCTGGGCCGTCAGCTGGCCGGCGGCGTTGACCAGGCCGTAGTCCACGGCCCAGGTGTCGATGCCGATGCTGGTGATCGTTTCGTCCTGGCTCGCAGCCACGGTGGCCGCGGCAGCGAGCCCCGCGAGGACCTCCGCAAACAGGGCGTCGAAATCCCAGCGGAGGCCGCCGTCGAGCTCCACCACGCCGTTGGGGAACCGGTGGACCACTTCAAGGTCCACGGTGCCGCCGGTGGTCCGGCCCAGGATGACCCGGCCGGACGAAGCGCCGATGTCGACGGCGGCGAACACGCCGCCGTCGACACCGGTTTCAGGCCTGGTGCTCATCGCAGGAAGGCTGCTGCCACACCGGCATCCACGGGGATGTGCAGGCCGGTGGTGTGGGACAGTTCGCTGCTGGTGAGGACGGCTGCGGCGTTGGCCACGTGCTCAGGCAGGACTTCGCGCTTGAGCAGGGTGCGCTGGGCGTAGTACTCGCCCAGCTTTTCCTCGTCCACGCCGTACACGGCGGCGCGCTTGGCGCCCCAGCCGCCGGCGAAGATCCCGGAGCCGCGGACCACACCGTCGGGGTTGATGCCGTTGACGCGGATGCCGTGCTCGCCCAGTTCAGCTGCGAGCAGCCGGACCTGGTGCGCCTGGTCCGCCTTGGTGGCGGAGTAGGCGATGTTGTTCGGGCCGGCGAAGACGGAGTTCTTCGAGGAGATGTAGATGATGTCCCCGCCCAGGCCCTGGGCAATCATGACCTTTGCTGCGGCCTTGGCCACCAGGAAGGAGCCCTTGGCCATCACGTTGTGCTGGAGGTCCCAGTCCTTTTCGGTGGTTTCGAGCAGCGGCTTGGAGATGGACAGGCCGGCGTTGTTGACCACCAGGTCCACGCCGCCGAAGGCCAGGACCGCGGCGTCGATTGCCGCCGCCACCTGGGCTTCGTTGGTGACGTCCGCCTGGACGCCGATCGCGACGTCCGGGCCGCCGAGTTCCTCGGCCACCTTTTCGGCGTTCTCGAGGTTCAGGTCGGCGATGACCACGCAGGCGCCTTCCGCGGCGAGGCGGGTAGCGATGGCTTTGCCGATGCCCGACGCCGCTCCGGTCACCAGGGCGATGCGGGTGGCGTGCGACTTCGGCTTGGGCAGGCGGGCCAGTTTGGCTTCCTCCAGCGCCCAGTATTCGATCCGGAACTTTTCGGATTCCTGGATCGGGGCGTAGGTGGAGATCGACTCGGCACCGCGCATCACGTTGATGGCGTTGATGTAGAACTCCCCGGCCACGCGGGCGGTCTGCTTGTTCGCGCCGAAGCTGAACATACCCACACCGGGAACCAGCACAATGGCCGGGTCCGCGCCGCGCAGTGCCGGGCTGTTTTCGTCGGCGTGGCGGTCGTAGTAGGCCTGGTAGTCCTCGCGGTAGTCCGCGTGCAGTTCGTGCAGGCGGGCGATCGAGTCCTCGATGGATGCGTCGGCCGGCAGGTCCAGGACCAGCGGCTTGACCTTGGTGCGCAGGAAGTGGTCCGGGCAGGAGGTGCCCAGCGCGCCCAGGCGCGGGTGTTCGGCTGCGGCGAGGAAGTCAAGGACGACGGCGTCATCGCTGAAGTGCCCCAGCTGCGGTTTGTCGGTGGAGGCCAGGCCGCGGATCACGGGTGCCAGGGCGGCGGCTTTGGCCTTCCGCTCTGCTTCCGGCAGGGCTGCGTAGCCGGGCAGCGCCGCACCGAAGGGTTCGGCTTTGCCGTTGTCCTTGATGTAGGCCTCGGCCTGCTCGATGATCCACAGCGAGTTGGCTTCGGCTTCCTCGCTGGTTTCGCCCCACGCAGTGATGCCGTGGCCGCCCAGGATGGTGCCGATGGCCTGCGGGTTGGCCTCCTTGATGGCGGCGATGTCCAGGCCCAGCTGGAAGCCGGGGCGGCGCCAGGGCACCCACACCACCTTGGTGCCGAAGATCTTGGTGGTCAGCGCCTCGCCGTCCGCAGCGGTGGCAATGGCAATGCCGGAGTCCGGGTGCAGGTGGTCAACGTGTGCGGCGTCCACCAGTCCGTGCATGGCAGTGTCGATGGAGGGCGCGGCGCCGCCCTTGCCGTGCAGGCAGTAATCGAAGGCGGCCACCATTTCGTCTTCGCGTTCGACGCCGGGGTAGACGTTCTTGAGGGCGTTCAGCCGGTCAAGGCGCAGCACGGCAAGGTTCCCGGCCTTCAGGGTGCCCAGGTCTCCACCGGAGCCCTTGACCCAGAGCAGCTGGACGTCCTCGCCGGTGACGGGGTCCTTCTCGGTGCCTTTGGCGGAGGTGTTGCCGCCGGCAAAGTTGGTGTTCCGCTTATCGGCGCCGAGGCGGTTGGAACGGGAAATCAGGTCTTCGACAATCTTGTTACTCATGGCTGTTTATGCGCCCCATCCGGATTGCTGGCCGCCCACGCGGTCCTCGTTGATCTTTTTCTGGTATCCGCTGGCCTTGAAGGCGGCCATCGGGTCCGCGGGCAGGCCGCGGGATTCACGCCATTCGGCCAGGATGGGCCGGACGTCGGTGTAGAAGGCGTCGTTGAACACGCCGTTGGCGGCCAGGACGTCGCCGGCGCGCTGGGCTTCGGTCAACGCGGCGGTGTCGATCAGCAGGGCGCGGGCCGTCATTTCCTGGACGTTGAGCACCGAGCGGATCTGGCCCGGAATCTTCTCTTCCAGGTTGTGGCACTGGTCCAGCATGAGGGCCACGCCGGAATCCTTGCCGAAGCCGCCGCCCCGGATGACCTCGTGCATGATGCGGAAGAGCTGGAACGGATCCGCTGCTCCCACAATCAGGTCATCGTCCGCGTAGAAGCGCGAGTTGAAGTCGAAGGAACCGAGCTTGCCCAGGCGCAGGAGCTGCATCACGATGAATTCGATGTTGGTGCCGGGGGCGTGGTGGCCGGTGTCCAGGCAGACAAACGCCTTCTCGCCCAGGGCCAGGGTCTGCGCGTAGGAGGTTCCCCAGTCGGGCACGTCGGTGTGGTAGGTGGCAGGTTCGAAGAATTTGTACTCGAGCACCAGGCGGTGGTCCTCGCCCAGGGCTGCGTAGATTTCCTGCAGGGACTCGGCCAGCCGGTCCTGGCGGCCGCGCATGTCGTCCTGGCCCGGATAGTTGGTGCCGTCAGCCAGCCAGACCTTCAGGTCCTTGGACCCGGTGGCGTGCATGACGTCGATGCAGTCCAGGTGGTGGTCCACGGCGCGGCGTCGCACGGCCTCGTTGGAGGAGGTCAGCGAGCCGAACTTGTATTCGTCGTCCTGGAACGTGTTGGAGTTGATGGTGCCCAGGCCAACACCGAGGCCCGCGGCGTATTCCTTGAGGGCCTCGTAGTCGTCCACCTTGTCCCAGGGGATGTGCAGGGCCACGGTGGGCGCAAGGCCCGTCAGTTCGTGGACCTTGGCGGCGTCCGCGAGCTTCTCGTGCACGGTCCGCGGCGTGCCGGGGGTGCCGAACACCTTGAACCGGGTGCCTGAATTTCCATAGGCCCACGACGGGACCTCGATGGCAAGCTCCTCGAGCCTGCCCAGCGCCATTGCTACGTCATTCATGATGGATCTTTCCGGTGTCTGGTGTTGCATGTGGTTTGGTGGCGGCCAGCTGCCGGCGCCGATTGGTGCGGCGCGGGCGGGCTGGTTGTGGTGGGCGGCCGCCGGGTGGGGCTGCCGGCCCGGTTGGGGCGGATCAGCCCGGGGCAGTGCCCGCCGCTGCGAGCTGGCCGTCAAGGTTGAAGACTTCCTCCAGTACCTGGAAGCCTTCATCGGGCGCCTGGCCGGAGTCCTCAAACAGGGTGGCCATTTCCGCCTGCCAGCGGGCATTGACCTCCGTCAGGCCCATCCGGGCCCGGACGGCATCGAAGTCGTCGCACTCGACGTAGCCCACTAGTAGCCCGTCCCCGCCAAGGAACAGCGAGTAGTTGTGCCACCCGGAATCCTTGAGGGCCTGCAGCATCTCCGGCCACACGGCCGCGTGGCGGCGACGGTACTCGTCGATCAGCGCCGGCTGGACGGAGGAGCGGAAGCACACCCTCATCTGGAACCCTCCTGAATTTCGCAAACTTTGAATCGTTTCATTGTTACGATTCAAAGTACTCTTGAACCTGAGTGGGTGTCAAGCATTCCGTCCGGTTGTCCAAGCAGCGGATCGGAACACCCGGCACCTTCGCCTACCAGCACGGAGAATCATGAACCGCACCGCCAGTATCAAGGACGTCGCCAACCAGGCCAGCGTGGCGGTCGGTACCGTCTCCAACGTGCTCAATTACCCGGACCGGGTGTCCCAACGGACCAAGGACCGCGTCCTGCGGGCCATCGACGAGCTGGGGTTTGTCCGCAATGACGCGGCCCGCCAGCTGCGTGCCGGACACAGCAGGACCATCGGGCTGATTGTCCTCGACGTGGGGAACCCGTTCTTCACGTCCGTGGTGCGCGCGGCAGAGGACGCCGCCGCGCTGCAGGGCAGCGCCGTACTGCTTGGCGACAGCGGCCACGACGCCGGCCGGGAGGCGAACTACATCGACCTGTTCCAGGAACAGCGCGTCCAGGGCCTGCTGATTTCGCCAGTGGGGGACGTGAGCGAGCGCCTGGACCTGCTCCGCGAGCGCGGTGTACCCACGGTCCTGGTGGACCGGCAGGCGGACGAGTCCAAGTTCAGTTCCGTCGCCGTGGATGACGACGCCGGCGGGTACCTTGCTGCGCGGCACCTGCTGGACACGGGCCGCCGTCGGCTGGCCTTTGTGGGCGGACCCACCAGCATCCGGCAGGTGGCGGACCGGCTCCAGGGTGCCCGGCGGGCGGTGGACGAGGAGTCCGGTGCCACGCTGGAGGTGCTGGGTTCCGAGGGCCAGACAGTGCTGGCCGGGCGGAGCGTGGGCAACATGCTGGTGGAGCGCGGCCTGGACGGGTTGCCGGAGGGAATCTTCTGCGCGAACGATCTCCTGGCCCTGGGCGTGATGCAGTCCCTCACCATGACCCATACCGTCAGGATCCCCGAAGACGTGGCCCTGATCGGCTATGACGACATCGATTTTGCCGTCTCCGCCGTGGTGCCCTTGTCCTCCGTCCGGCAGCCCACCGAAGCGTTGGGGCGCACCGCCATTGAACTCCTTGTCGAGGAGGTCGACTCGCAGAACGCCACCCACCGCGCTGTGGTGTTCACCCCGGAACTGGTGGTCCGCCAAAGCACTGCCGGTCCTGCCTGAGGCACCGCTGGCCCGGCGGACGCCACGATGCGGCACAAGGCGGCACGAGGCGGCACGAGGCGGCACGGCCGCCGCGGGTTCAGGCCAGGGCTTCCACCACCAGGTTGCGGTAGGCCGCCCGGAGCGGTGCCATCTGGCGGAACCCGATGCGGCCGCCGGCCAGTGTGGTGGCAGCGGAATCGGTCCAGTTGAAGAGCGGCAGTCCGTTGGCGCTGAACGCCACCCGGGGACCATCCTTGACCACCTCCAGCCGGTAGAAGTCCGTGGCATCCTCCGCCGGCGGCAGCGGATCGGCGCCCTGCGCCACGAGTTCAAAACCGGCGCTTTTGCGCAGGTTGCAGGTCCGGAAGGCCCGCTCGGACGCGTACTTGTGCCGGAAGTAGGACACATGCAGGGCGTCAATGTCCGCCGAGTGGTACTGCGGGTAGTAGCCGGTGCGCGGCGCGAGGTCCGGGGAGAACAGGTCCGTCCCGCCCTGCCCCACGGCAGCGAAGAAGAGCATGGCCAGGCCCGGTTCCGCCAGCGGCAGGAAGTCCCAGCTGATCCGGATCCGGTCCGGGAATTCCACCGGGCACCAGAAGGTCCAGTGCGCGTGATCACCGAATTCGGCGTCGTCCCTGGTTCCCCACAGTTCCAGGGCACCGTCCCGGGCACCCATTCCCAAGGGCCCTTCGGCCACCCAGCCGGCAGCATCCGCGGGCCCGGCCAGGGCGTTCCGGTAGAGGACGGTTGGTGCGGCGCCCACCTAGGCGCGTCCCGCCGTCGTGCTTAATGCCGGAACAGCTCCGGCGCCGCCGGGGCCGTACCCGGCCAAGGTGAGCTGCCGGGCCACCTCGCGCGCCACCCGGGCGGCGCCTTCCTGCGAGAAGTGTGTGTTGTCCGCCAGCCCTTCCGGCCAGTGGGCGTGCTCCCCGGGTCCGAAGTGGCAGAACAGCGCCAGCGAGCCTGACTCCCCCAGCTGCCGGTACAGCGCCCGCGTCCAGGCATTGAGGTCCAGCACCGGCAGCCCCAGCTCCAGCCCGATCTCGCGGACCACCTCCGGGTAGTCCTCCAGGCTCTCCGCCAGCACCGCGCCCGACGACGGCCCGGCAACAAAGTGCCGCCGCTCCACGGAGGTGCAGAGGACCGGGAGCCCGCCCAGGTTCCGGACGTCCTGGACCATGGTGCGGAGGTTGGCGGCGTACCCCGTGCGGGCAGCCAGGTGCTGCTGCTTCTGGTCGTTGTGGCCGAACTGGATCAGGACGAGGTCGCCCTCCCCCGTTTCCGCGAGGAGCCGGTCCCACAGTCCCTCCCCGCGGAAGGATTCGGTGCTGGCCCCGCCCTTGGCGAAGTTGTGCACCGCCGCCCAGGTGTAGGTGAGCGGGGCCAGGTGGGCACCCCAGCCGGACATCGGGAACTCATAGGCGGGACAGGCGGCCACCGTGGAGTCTCCGGCGAGCAGGATCTTCATTGCATTCCTTTCCAAACAACGTGTTGCCCTATCACTTATGGTCCCCAAAACCCGGTTTTGGGGACCATAAGTGATAGGGCAAGTGGGGGTTAGCCCTTGACCGAGCCGATGAGCATTCCCTTGGCGAAGTGCTTCTGCAGGAACGGGTAGAAAATCAGGATGGGCAGCGTGGCCACCACAATCACGGCGAACTTGATGCCCTGCTCCGGCGGGATGTAGTTGGGATCCACGTTCCCCGTGCCCAGCAGGTCCGAGGCCGCGGTGACCTGGCGGAGGTACATCTGCAGGGTCCACTTGGAGTTATCGGACAGGTACAGCAGCGGGGACATAAAGTCGTTCCAGATGCCCACGGCGTAGAACAGCGCAAATGTGGCCAGGACCGGTTTAGACAGCGGCAGCAGGATCCGCCAGAGGATCCCCACCTCCGTGGCGCCGTCCATCTTGGCCGATTCCTCGAGTTCCGCAGGAAGCTCCTGGAAGAAGTTCTTGATGATGATCAGGCTGAACGGGTTGATGGCCGCCGGCAGGATCAGCGCCCAGTAGCTGTTGAGCAGGCCCAGGTCCTTGACCAGCAGGAACGTGGGGATCATACCGCCGGAGAACACCATGGCGAACACCACCAGGGACAGGATGACCTGCCGGCCGCGGAGGTTCTTTTTGGCCAGCGGGTACGCCATGGTCACCGTGAAGGCCAGCTGCACCAGGGTGCCGACGGCGGTCACCAGCACGGTGGTGACAAGGGCCCGGATGAACGCCGGGGTGGAGAAGATGTATTCGTAGGCGCCCAGCGTGAACTGCTCGGGCCAGATGAAGAACGGCCGGCTGGTGATCTCCGCTTCCGTGGCGAAGGAACCGGCGAAGACGTAGATGAACGGCAGCAGGGTGACGATGCCGATCAGGGACAGGAAAACGTAGTTGGCGACATCGAAAATCCGGCCGCCAGTGGTGTTGTGGATCTTCATTAGAACAGTCCGCTCTGGTTGAACCGCTTGGCCAGGGCGTTGGTGCCGAAGATCAGCACAATGCCCACCAGGGATTTGAACAGGCCAACGGCCGTTGAGTAGCTGTAGGCGCCCTGGGTGATGCCCACAAAGTAGACGTAGGTATCAAACACATCGGCCACTTCACGGTTCAAGGCGTTGGTCATCAGGTAGATCTGTTCAAACCCGGTGTTGAGGGTCTGTCCGATGGCCAGGATCAGCATCACAATGATGGTGGAACGGATCCCGGGAAGGGTGATGTGCCAGACCCGCCGGAACCGTCCGGCGCCGTCGATGATGGCGGCCTCGTACTGGTCCTGGTCCACCGTGGCCAGGGCGGCGAGGAAGATGATGGTGCCCCAGCCCGTGTTTTTCCAGATGTCCTGCAGCACAATCAGCGGCCGGAACCAGGCGGGGTCGGACAGGAAGTCGATGTCGGTTCCCATGAGGTTGTTCAGCAGCTGGAACAGCGGCCCGATATCCAGGGCGAAGAGCAGGAAGCTCAACGACGCGACGATGGTCCAGGACAGGAAGTGCGGAATGTACACCAGGGTCTGGACTGTGCGCTTGAGGATGCTGAGCCGGACCTCGTTCAGCAGCAAGGCCAGGACGATGGTCAGCGGGAAAGCTATGCCCAGGTTCAGGAACGCCAGGATCAGGGTGTTGCCCAGCAGCCGGGGGAAGTCCGGGTTGGCGAAGAAGTCCTGGAAATGCGAGAACCCCACCCACGGGCTGCCGTTGACGCCCAGGAACGGGACGTACTCCTTGAACGCGATGCTGACCCCGTACATGGGGCCGTAGCGGAACACTGCGAAGTACAGCACCCCGGGAAGGAGGAGCAGGTACAGCCATTTGTAGTGCGCAAAATGGACGGAGAACTTGCCCCGCGGAACCTTGGCAGGTTTCCCGGGGCGCGTGCCTTTGCCCTTGCCAAGGCCCGGGCCGTCGCCGGCGCCGATGTTCGAGGCCAGCGCGTCTGTCAGCTGTGACATGCAGGGCCTCCTTTCTGGAAGTGGTGGAGTCAGGCCGGGCCGGGACCGCACGTCAGTGCCGGCCCCGGCCCCCGGAGGAACTGGCTGTTACTTGTTGTCCTGCCAGAGCTTGTTGATCTCGTCCTTGACCTTGTCGCCGCCGCTGGTGTTCCAGAGCTTGATGGCGTCCTTCAGCCCCTGCTCATCGGTCTGGCCTGCGAGGTACTTGATCCGCGCGTCGGAGACGATGTTGTCCAACTGGGCGCCCTTGGCCACGTAGGTGGCGGATACAAACGGTGCTGCCGGGTTGTAGACGGCGCTCTTGAGGTCCTCGGCCATGACTTCGGTACGCTTGTCGAAGACCTGCTGCTCGTAGTCGGTGGGCTGCTTGACCGGGTAGAAGGTGTTGCCGGCCACGTTCATGCCCAGCTGCGCGAAGCTCTTGATATCCGTGCTGACCGCCTTGCCTTCCTCCGTTTCAGGCTTGATGGTGGCAGCCTTGCCGTCTTCCAGGGCGAAGTTGACGCCCTCAATGCCGTTGTTGAGCAGGACTGCGACGTCCTTGCCGTTCATGGTGTTGAGGAATTCCAGGACCTTGGTCAGTTCCGCTTCGGTCCGGACGCTGGTCTTGGGGATGGCCAGGAAGCCCGAGTACCCGTCCGAGGGGTGGGCGTGGAGCTCGCCGTCGGGACCCTTAAGGTTCCCCACGAAGCCCACCTTGTTTTCAAAGTTGTTGGGGTCGGCCTGCTTGAAGAGGGTCACCAGCACGCTGACCCGGGAGTCGACGTCGACAATGATGCCGCCCTTGCCGTTGAAGAAGGGTTCGTTCCATTTGGTGCCATCAAAGGTGGCGAAATCCGGGTTGATGAGCTTTTCATCCACCATCTTTTTGACGAACCTGTTGGCTTCAAGGAATTCGTCGGTTTCGAAGCTGGGGATCAGCTTGCCGTCCTTCTCGGTCCAGCGGTTCCCGGCGCCGTACCATTCCTCGATGATGTCGTACGGGCTGTTGGTGCCCAGGGCGCCCCACTTGGGGATGGTGATGCCCCAGGTGTCGTTCTGGCCGTTGCCGTCCGGGTCCTGTTCGGTGAAGGCCTTGGCCACCTTGTACAGGTCCTCGGTGGTTTTAGGCGGCTGCAGGCCCAGCTTGTCCAGCCAGTCCTGGCGGAACATCACGGCGGCGCGCATCGGGGCGCGGCCGCGGTAGACGCCGTAGACCTTGCCGTTGATGCTGGCGTTCTGCTGGATGTCCGGGAACGTGGTCTTCAGGTTGGGGTAGGCAGCCAGCTTGTCGGTGAGGTCCCAGAAGGCGCCGGCCTCGGCGTTTTTGACGAAACCGGGCGTTTTGCCTTGGATGACCATGACCTGCGGGATCTCGGAGGACGCCAGGGTGATGTTGGTTTTGTCCTCGTAGGAGGCGTTGGGCGTCCAGGTGATGTTGATGTCCTTGCCGGTCAGCTCCTCAAGCTTCTTCTGCACGGCACCATCCGCGCCGGGCGGCTGCGCTTCGAGGAACGGGGCCATGATGGACACGCTGGTGAGGTCTGCGGCGGGCGTTTCGCCGCCGCTGCAGGCGGTGAGGGAGACGGCGGCAACGGTGACGACGGCGGCGGCCAGGGTCAGTTTCCTACGGATCATGATTGTTCCTTTTCCACTTCTTCGGGGTTCTTGTGCGGGTCAGTTCAGTAAGGCGTGCTGGGTTGATACGTTTCAGTTTTGCGGTGGCCGGTTTGGGCGGCGACCGGTTTGGGCCGGCCGGCTGCGCGGCAAAGGCCAGCCAGGGCAGGGCGGGATGGGACGGATGAGGGCAAGGGCAAGGGCAAGGGCTGGGCACGATGGCCAAGCGGGCCGGCTGCTGGCAGCACCGGACCACCGGCCCGCGTGCGCCGGGATCTCAGGTGGGAGTAGTCCCCTGCAGGACCCGGCCCGGCGTGGCCCCGGGCACCAGGGTGGCCGCAGCCGCCGGTTCAGGTGCCGGGGTGGCGGTTGCTCCCCCGGCGTCGGCCACCGATTCATCGTTGGCCGTAAAGAACCGGTCGCAGAGCCAACCGGTGATGTACAGCCAGGCGCCGATGCTGAAGAACGGAATCAGGCCACGCAGGCTGCTGCTGGCAAAAAAAACTGCCGCAGAGACGAAAAGCAGGATCACGGTGCCGGCCAGGTGCCGGACCGCAAAACGTGATGACATCAGCAGGTACTGCGCCAGCGGCAGCTGGTACCGCGCATACATGGGGAACACATGGCAGGCGATGCCGGCAAAAACGAGGGCCAGCACAAAGATCAGGGCTGCCATAACCTCGGCAAGAACCCCGGCTGCTCCGGCGAACCAGTTCCAGTTCAGGAACAGCGCCAGTGACACTCCCATCAGCGGCAGCGCCAGGGCGTTGGCCCGGACGAAGTTGCGGAAGTAGCCGGCCACAAAGCCACGCAGCAGGGGTGCGGCCTCACCCCTGGACCGCTTGCGCACCAGGATCTGCGCCGAGGCCGTGGCCGGGCCTGCGCCCAGGATGCCGAGACCCAGCAGGGCGAAGACGATCCACAGCAGGTTCAGGCAGGCGATCCACAGCAGGGTGTCAAAGAACGAGTAGGCCCGGGCGCTGAAGGTTCCAGACAGCATGGCTCAACTCCCTTCTCCATCGTTGCAGAATTGTGGGCTTGCGTGGTCCACGTCACGCAAGTAATCGGTTTCTCGAAAATGTAGACCCTTGCCGGCAGTAACGTCAAGCCTCGGTTTGAATCGTTACAGAGCTGGACGGTCCGGCCGGGCATGGCGCACACTTGAACGTGGAAAGCGCTTGCTGGCATCGTGGCCGGCACCATCACCTTGCCCCGGAACGGGGGCGGAACTGGAGAACCATGGGCACGCCCGCCGGAACACTGTCCCCGAAAGCCGACCCGGAAGGCGGACCCCTGGCCGCTCCTGCCGCGCGGGTCGCGTTGGTGGGGGTGCACGGGTTCGGCACGCACCACCTCCGCAACCTGGAGCGGCTGGCAGCGGCGGGTGAGGTTGACCTGGTGGCGGTGGCTGATCCGCAGCCACCCGCCGAAGGTTCCGTCCCGCCGTCGGCGGCTGTATTTCCGGGCCTGGCGGAGCTGCTGGCCGGCACGCAGGACCTGGACCTGATCATCGTGGCCACCCCCATCCAGACCCACGCGCCGCTGGGCCTTGCCGCGCTCACCACGTCCGCCGATCTGTACCTGGAGAAGCCGCCCGTGGCGTCCCTGGCGGACTTCAACCGGCTGGCCGACGCCGCGGCAGCCAGTGGCCGGAGCGTCCAGATCGGCTTCCAAAGCCTCGGCTCCCATGCACTCGGGGCCATCGGGGAACTGCTGGCCGCCGGCACCATCGGCACTCTGCAGGGCATCTCAGCCACCGGCCGCTGGGTACGGGACAAGGCCTACTACAAGCGCTCCCGCTGGGCCGGCAAGCGCAGCATCGACGGGGTGGATGTGGTGGACGGCGTCGCCACCAACCCCCTGGCCCATGCGGTGGCCACAGCCCTCCGGATCGCCGGCGCCCGCACCACTGCCGATGTCGTGTCGGTGGAAACGGAGCTGTACCGGGCCAACAGCATCGAATCGGATGATACGTCCGTCATCCGCATCCGCACCGCGGCCGGGCTGCCCATCACGTGCGCCCTGACCCTGTGCGCGGGGGAGCCGGTGGAGCCTTATGTGACGCTGCACGGTTCCGCCGGGACCGCGGTCTTCCACTACACCGAGGACCGGCTGACTGTCCGGACGGCCGCCGGCACCACGGAGGAAACCTTCGGCCGCGAGGACCTGACCGGCAACCTCCTGGCCCACCGCCGCAACGGCGAGCGGCTGATCAGCCCCCTGCTGGACAGCGGCGCCTTTATGCTGGTGCTCGAGGCCATCCGGACCGCCCCGCTGCCCGCGCCGATCGATGGCGCATACGTCCAATGGGTCGGTGACGCCGACGCGGCCCACGCCGTGGTGACGGGCATCGAGGAAGCCCTGGAGCAGGCAACCAGCCGGCATGCCACCTTCAGCGAACTGGGGCTGCCTTGGGCAAGCACCGCTCCCACCGCTTTTACCCTGCCCGCCTGATGCCTGCGACGGAGGGACCGCTGGCAGGGTTGGATGAAGACCCGGCCGACGGCGGTGCAGGCCACCTTCTCGCCGTTGGCCTGCTCACCGATGGGCTGACAGGGTGCCTGACGGCGTCGCTGCGCCCGGCATTCAGCTGGCAGTTCGATCAACCAGTCGGGGCGGATCCCGCGCTGGCCCGCCAAACCGGCTACCGGATTGTTGTGCAGGATGGGCAGGGCGCGGTGCTGTGGCGCTCGGGCACCGTCCCGGCAGCCGGCCACCGGGGTGTTCCGTACGGCGGGCCGGACCTCGACGGCGATACGGACTACGCGTGGCAGGTCCAGGTGCTGGACGCAGCGGGCATCCCTGGTGATTGGAGCGGCCCGACTGCGTTCACCACGGGGCCCGCCGCGGACGGCTGGGACGCCGAATGGCTCCGGCGCGCGCCCGGCGGCCGCGTTCCGGCAGCCATCCTGGCCGGCGCATTGCGTGTGGCCGGCACGCCGTTCCTTCCGGTTCCGGTCCCGCCGGTCCGCAGCTTCCGCCTGGTGGCCCGGCTCCGGCCGGCCATGGGCTGGGCCGGGATCATCCTGCGCAGCTCCGGCCCGGGCACCGGCCTGCTGCTGGAACTGAATTCGGCGGGCACCCTGGTCCTCCGGCATGCCCCGGACTGGGAGATCCCGGCCCCCGGTACCCCGGATACCCAGGTCCTGGCCACGGTTCAGGCCGCGCCCCGGGGCAAGGTCCATCAGGCCCGGCTGCCCGGCAAGGACCTGTACGCCGGGTCCTGGCACAACCTCGTGGTCTCGGACGACGGAACCACCGTCACCGCGGCCCTGGACGGCGAGGAACTGCTGGCGGTGCAGACCTCCGAAGGAGCCCCGGCAGCACCCGCCGCGAACGGCGCGGCACCCCACCCGGGGCCGGACTCCCCCGCGTTTACCCCGCACGGCCAGCTGGCCCTGCATCAGGGCCCGCGCAGCCAGGCGGAGTACGCCTCGCTGCGCATCACCGGATCCGCAGCGGCAGCGCCGGCCGGAAAGACCGCCCCACAGGATGCCCTGCTGCTGGACCACCGGTTCGACGGCACCGACGAGCACGCCGCCGCGTGCCTCGCCCACTGGCCACACACCGCGGCACACCGGCAGCCGGACGAGTGGACGATCTTCCGTAAGGATCTCCCGCTGACCGGCACCGTCCGGCGGGCCCGGCTGTTTATGGCCGCCAACCATCACGCGCAGCTCGCCCTGGCCGGCGTGCCCGCGCTGTCCAGCACCTCGTTCGGCTACCCCGGCGAGGGCTACTATGATGCGGCAGACGTCACGGCCCTGCTCGCCGCGCAGCCCACGGGCATCCCGGTTCCGCTCACTGCCGTGCTGCACTGGTACGGCCCGGGCCAGGGCCGGGCGGCGGGCCTGCCCGGCCTGCTGGTCCGGCTCAGCGTGGACTACAACGACGGCCGGCGCGAGGTCTTCGGCTCCGGGCCGGACTGGCACGCGGGCGAAGCGCCCTACCGGCAGGCTGGTTACCGCAACGATGAGGGCGACCCCGTGGAGCACCTGGACGGCCTGGCCGCAGCGGCGCCGCCCGCCATCACGGACCTTCCACACGCCATCAGCCTGGGCAGGCACCCGGTGGCGGACTTTCCCCTGCTGCACCCCCGACGGACGTCGATGGCCGAGGACTTCGTGGCGCCGCAGGCTTTCCTGCGGGCCGAGGACGGCACCCTGGTGGCTGATTTCGGCCAGGTCCTGCCCGGCCGGCCGGAAGTCGTTTTCCGCGCCGGCGTCCCGGGCCGGACGGTCCTGATCCGGGCCGGCTACACCCTGCGGCCGGACGGCCGCGTGGATGCCGGCAAAACAGCCAGCCAAAACACGGACATGTCCTTCCCCTACACCCAGGCGGCGGGGCCGCAACGCTTCCGGGCCGCCGTGCACCTGGGCTTCCGGTACCTCGAGCTTCCCGGCGTGGATGCCAGCGACGTGACCCGGATGGGTGCCGTTGTGGTGCATGCCCGGCACCCGGACATGGGCAGCTTCGGCAGCTCGGATGCCACGCTGGATGCCGTGTTCGGGCTGCTGCGCGACTCGGCGCTGTACGGCGTGCAGGAACAGTTCGTGGACACCCCCACCCGCGAAAAGGGCCAATTCCTGGCCGATGCGGTCAATATCTCCTACGCCACCATGGCCCTGTTCGGCGAACACGCCTACACCGCCCAAGCGCTTCGGGAGTTCGGCTGGTCCGCGGCCCGGTACTGGCAGGACCCGGCCGAGCGCGGCCGCTACAACGCCGTCTATCCCAACGGCGACGGGAAGCGGGACATCCCGGATTTCTCCCTGATGCTGCCGGAATGGACGGCCGAATACCATCACCGGACCGGTGACACTGCCTTGGTCGGGGATCTGCTGCCGCACCTGCGCGACACCGCGGACTACGCAATGCGCCACCTCGCCACGGAAGGGCCGACGGCGGGACTGGTCACCGAACTGGGCGGCGGCTCCGGGCCCTACCTGCACGGCATCGTTGACTGGCCGGAGCCCGGCCGGTTCGGGTACGACATGGCCTGCGCCGCCAAGACCACCGTCAACGCCCAGGCCTATTCGGCGCTGCTGGCCACGGCCGGACTCTGCGCCGCCGCCGGCCAGGAGGAAGCAGGCATCCGGTATGCAGCGGCTGCACGCACCCTTGGGCACTCCATCCGTACCCGGCTGCGGGTGGACGGCGTGATGGTGGATGGGCTGCACGCCGACGGCACACCCAGCTCCCACGCCTCCCAGCATGCAACGTCCTTCCCGCTCTCGCTGGGCATCACGGACCCGGCGCATACAGCCGGCGATGCCCGCCGGGCAGCTGGGATGGGGATGCAACAGGGCCCGCTCACGGTGCACCGGCTGGTGCGGGCGTTGCTGGCGGCGGGCCTGACGGATGCGGTCCTTGACCTCCTGACAACCAAGGACCAGCCAGGGTGGGCTGCGTTGCTGGAGCGCGGCGCCTCGTTCACCTGGGAAGCCTGGGACCTGGTTGAGGGCACCGACTACAGCCAGTCGCACGCCTGGTCGGCCTCCGTGGTCAAGGAAATCCTGGAGCACCTGCTGGGCGTCCGCTTCACGGTGCCCGGCGGCAGCGAGGTCCTGGTGGAGCCGCCGCTGTGCCGGTTGGCGCACGCCCACGGTTCAGTCCCGGTGGCCAGCGGAAACGTCGCCGTGGCCTGGCGACGGGCCGGCGGGCTGATGCACCTGGAACTTACGGTTCCGGCCGGCGTCACCGCTGCCGTCCGCCTGCCGGCCGGCACCTACAAGGTCGAAGGCCCGGGGGCGGGGGCCGCCGTCGTGCGCTCCGGCCCGGAAGACGAAGGCAATGCCGGATCCACCCGGGACTTCCGGGTCCACCCGGGCGCTTGGGTGTTCACGCCCACAACAGGATAAGCATCCGCTCCCAACAGACCCTTGCGCGAGATGGCACTTCGCGGCAATGTTCGGCACCGCGACTGCCGCCAAGTGCCATCTCGCGGGGTGGGTAGGTGGGCGGCCGCCTAGAGGAGCGCGCTCTGCGCTTCCGAAAGAGCCCGCTTCGCGGCCTCCGCCGGTGACAACCGGCTGAAGTGGACTTCCAGGGAGTAGCGGGTCAGGGCCTCGACGGCGGCGCTGCCACCGGCCGGCGGCACGGGGACCGCACCGCCCAGCTCACTGGAGATCTCGTCGATGAATTTGGCCGTCTTGGCATCGGCCGGGGTCAGCTTGTCGGCCACGGCTGCCCTGATGTCGGAGTTGGCCGGAATGCCCCGGTCTGCAAGCCCGATGTCACCGGCGGCAGCGTTGTTGGTGACGAAGTCGATGAACTTCTGCGCCTCGGCCGGGTGCTTTGTCCTGGAGCTGGCGGACCAGAACATGGACGACTTGTAAAACTGCTGGGCTTCCGCGGCCTTGCCGGCAACGCTTGGCGGCCGGAGGACGGCCAGGTCCTGCCCGGATGCCTTGCTGAGCGCACCCAGCTGGTTGGACCAGTACATGTTCATCACGAACCGTCCGGTGGCCAGGCCCTGCTGGTCAATTGAGGCGCTGGCATCCTCGGTAATGATGGAAGCGGGCGGAACAGCTTTCGAATCGCGCATCCTGGCCTGGTACTCGTACCACTCCGTCAGGGCTGCCTCGTCAAAGCCGAGTTTGCCCTCGCTGGTGAACAGGGACTTGCCGTGCTGCCGGAACCACAGGTTGGCAGCGGCGTCGCTGTTGACCTGCCCGGTTCCGTATACGCCGTCAGCGCTGGCCTTGGTGATGTCCGCAGCCGTGGAATCGAGGTCGTCCCAGGTCCAGGTCTTGTCATCCGGCAGTGCGACACCGCTGGCGGCAACCAGGGCCGGGTTGGCCAGCACCACCATGGCGTTCACGCCGCTGGTCACGGCATACTGCTTGCCGTCCACCTTGCCGGAATCCGCCACGGGCTGGTCGAATTTGGACAGATCCACGTCCTTGAGCTCCAGCAGGGCACCGCGCCCGGAGTACTCGCCCAGATAGGCGGCGTCCATCTGGATGACGTCCGGCGCATCCTGGGAGGCCACCTGCGTGGCCAGCTTGTCCCAGTAACCACTCCAGTCGCCATACTCCCCCTTCACCTTAATGTTGGGGTTTTCAGCCTCGAAGGCAGCAATCAGCTTCTCGGTGAGCTTATGGCGGGTGTCCGAACCCCACCAGCTGAACCGCAGCGTGACCGGCCCATCCTGGTCCGCCGGCGCACCCCCACAACCCGAGACGGCCAGGACCACCGCCGTGAGCAGGGCCGCTGTTGCGGGAAGGGCGGGCTTTTTGGCGCGAAACATCATTGTTCATCCTCTGTTCTGGCAGTGGAGCGTCCATAGAAACCGCTTTCCGAACCAGACTAAGTGTGATGTGAATTACGCGTCAAGACCTCACAGAATCTTACTTTTTCAATCACCGGCGGTGCTGCGGACCCGCACGCGACGGCCGTGGAGCCACAGGAGCAGGCCAATCACGACGGCGGACACCACACAAAGTGCGCCCGTCACCACCAGCCCGGTCCGGACGCCTAACTGTTCCGTCAGCCAGCCGGCCAGCAGTCCACCCAGGGCGTGCCCGCCCATCAGCAACGGCAGATACAGTGCCATGACCCGCCCGCGGACAGCCGGCCCGGCCTCGAGTTGGACGGCGGTGGCTGCGCTGGTCAGGAACAGCAGGGTCATCAGCCCCACCACCACCAGCATCACCATAAACGTCTCCACGGTGGGCATCAATGCCGCAGCAGCCTGGGCGATGCCAAAGCCTGCGGCGGCGGCCACGATGCCCTTCCGGCCCATCCGTCCCAGCCTCGCGGCGAGCAGCGCGCCGGCAAGGGCGCCCACGGCGCTGACGGTGTTGAACAGGCCAAAGCCTGCCACCCCGTTGTGCCAGACGCGTTCCGCGAAGGCAGCCAGCACCACCGGACCGTTCATTCCAAACGCACCCAGCAGGCCGGCCAGCAAGATCGTGAGCAGCAGCCTGGGCCGGTCCCGCACGTAGCTGAAACCGGCCAGGAGCTGGCCTCGGCCCCGCACCGCAGGAGTGCCGGGGTGCAGCTCAGCGCTGCGCATGGCCGCAATCAGGCCCAGCACCAGCACCCCGATCAGGGCGTTGGCGGCAAAGGCCGCTGCGGATCCGGCCTGGGCAATCAGGATTCCGCTCAGTGCCGGCCCGGCCATGGCGCCCAGCTGGCCCAGGGCGTTGTTGAGCCCGATCGCCGGCCGCAGCGCCGCGTCCCCCACCACCTCGTTGACAAAAACCTGGCGGGCAGGCTGGTCAACCGCCGCGGTGATGCCCAGCGCCACGCAGCTGGCGTACACCGCCCAAACTGTGATGGAGCCGGAGGCGACCCACGCCGCCAGGCCCAGCGCCAGGAGGATGATGACCGACTGGCACACCATCATGATCCTGCGCTTCGGGAACAGGTCCACCACCAGTCCGGCCAGCGGACCCACAATCAGCATGGGCAGGAACTGCAGCGCCACGGCCACGCCCACCGCCGCGGGACTGCCGGTCAGCTGCAGCACCAGCCAGTCCTGGGCCAGCCGCTGCATCCAGACTCCCACGCTGCCTGCCAGCTGCATGCCCAGGTAAAGCCGGTAGTTGTGCCGCAGCAGCGGGTGGTACCAGCGCAGCTGGCCCGCGGCGGGCAGCGGGCCGGAACCGGTCCGGGGGTTGGCGGAGCTGGAGCTTTCGGCGGGGTGCTGCTCGGGGGACACGTCGCTCAACTCGGTAGTGATGGGCATTAAAACAGGGCGGGCCGCCGGAATGGGCCCCGCGGGTGCTTCAGGCGCGGGCTGAACGGATTTTCACGGCAGCGGAAGCGAGGACCAGCATGCCGGGGACCACCACAAACAGGGCCACCAGCATCCAGACAAACACCACGGAACCGAAGATCGCCACGGCCAGCAGGACCGAGCCGGTCCAGTCCCGGAGGGAGATCGACTGCGCAGCGGCCAGCGCGGACTGCCAGGTTCCCCTGGCATCGGCCCGGTCCCCGGCGAAGTCGGACCAGGCGGACGCGGTGCGCAGCAGCAAAATGGTGGCGCAGGTGGCCAGGACCAGGGTGGCGGGAAGCACCACTTCCCGGCCCGGCAGCTGGCCCACCCAGGCGAGGAGAAGGTTGAGGATAATCACGACGGCGGCGGCCGCCGTCGTGATTCCCAGTTTCCAGCTGCCGGGCAGCGCCGCCCGGAACGTTCCCCAAAGGCTCCGGACGGAATCGTCGCGGCCCGAGAGGTGGCGTTCCAGGTGGGCGATGCCGGCGGCATAGGCTGCGGGGATGGTGACCAGCGGAATGGACAGCACCAGCACCAGCACCCCCGCCAGCAGGGTTTCGGAAAACAGCGCGAAGCGGTTCACCGGGAGGGGCTCCGGCCGGCCCGGTACGGGTGTGGTGCTGTCCATGATGCTCATTTCCTGCTCCGTCAGCCTTTGAGGCCCTGGGTGGAGACGCCTTCAACAATGTACCGCTGGAAGATCAGGAAGAAGATCAGCACCGGCAGCAGCGCCAGGACGGACATGGCGATCATGGCGCCGTAGTCGGAGGACTGGGTCTGGTCCACAAAGAGCCGCAGCGCCAGCGGAAGCGGGTACTTGTCCGGGGTGTTCAGGTACAGCAGGGGGCCCAGGAAGTCGTTCCAGCTCCAGATGAAGGAGAAGATCGACGTCGAAATCAGCGCCGGTTTCATCAGCGGAAGCATGATCGAGGTGAAGATCCGCACGTGGCCGGCACCGTCGATGCGTGCTGCCTCGTCCAGTTCTGCCGGGAGGTTGCGCATGAACTGGACCATCAGGAACACAAAGAACGCGTCAGCGGCGAGGAACTTGCCGATCAGCAGGGGGACGTAGGTGTCGACCAGGCCCAGCTGGTTGAAGATGATGTACTGCGGAATGATCACCACGTGGAAGGGCAGGAGCAAGGTGGCGATCATCATGCCGAAGAACACGCTGCGGCCGGGGAACTTGATCCGTGCGAAGGCGTATGCCGAAACGCTGGCTGAGAGGACGGTGCCGACGACGGCGCCGACGGCCAGGATCAGGGAGTTGGTGAAGAACTGCAGGGTGCTGACCCCGCCGATCCCGTCCATCGCCGTAACGAAGTTGTCCATGCTGAAGTTGCTGGACCACAGCGAGGTGTTGGTGCCGCCGATCTCGGAGTTCGGCTTGAAGGAGGACGCCACCATCCACAACGCCGGGTACAGGACCACAGCCGTGAGTGCCAGGGCCACGATGTGGAAGAGGGTGCTTTTGACCCGCTTGGCGCCCGTGGACTCGGATTTGGGGTTGTACTGGGGTACCTGGGCGTCGGGTGTGGAATGGGTGGGGGTTGCCGTGGTTGTCATTTTGCGTCCCCGCTGTAGTGGACCCAGGACTTGGACGTGCGGAAGATGATCAGGGTAATGATGCCCACAACGATCAGGAGCAGCCAGGCCATCGCCGAGGCGTAACCCATCCGGAAGTCGGAGAAGCCGCGCAGGTACAGGTAGAGGGTGTAGAAGAGGGTGGAACCGGCGGGGCCGCCTTCACCGTTTGAAATGATGTACGCCGAGCTGAAGATCTGGAACGCGTGGATGGTTTCCATCAGCAGGTTGAAGAAGACCACCGGGGAGAGCATGGGCCAGGTGATGTTGAAGAACTTACGCACCGGGCCGGCACCGTCCATGGACGCGGCTTCGTAGAGGTCCGCGGGGATCTGCTTGAGCCCGGCGAGGAAGATCACCATCGGGGCGCCGAACTGCCACACGGTCAGCAGGATGAACATCGGCATGGTCATGGTGGGGTTGCCCACCCAGCCGCCCAGGTTGATGCCGAAGAAGGACAGGCCCTGGTCCACGGGGCCGGAGTCCCCGAACATTGCCTTCCAGACAATGGCGATGGACACGGACGCGCCGATCAGGGACGGGGCGTAGAACGCGGACCGGTAGAAGCCCTGGCCCATGCGGGCGCTGTTGAGCAGCATCGCCACGGCGAGGGCGGCGGCGAGCTTGAGCGGGGTACCGAAAACCACGTAGCCCACGGTCACGCCCACGGACTGCATAAACCGTTCGTCCTGGAACATGGTGGCGTAGTTGTCCAGCCCGATCCACTTGGGCGGGTCGAACAGGTTGTAGTTGGTGAAGGAGAGGTACAGCGAGGAAACCATCGGTCCAAGGGTCAGGACAATGAATCCCAGCAGCCAGGGCAAGAGGAACGTATAGCCGGCGCGGGCGTCCACCCCTCGCTGCCGCGACTTGCGCGGCAGCGAGGAAGCGGACGTCGCTGAACGCCTGCTCAGGGTTGGGCTTTGAGTCACGAGTTCAGTCCGTCAGTCATGAAGCCTGGATCAGGCATTCTGCTTGATGAGGTCTTCGGCTTCCTTGAACCAGGCATCGGCGGCACCGTTGATGTCGAGCTTGCCGTAGTTCAGGTCCGAGGCAACCCGCTTGAAAGAGGTTTCAAGCGTGCCGAAGCCCACGATCGGGGGCTCGGGAGCGTCCTTGAGGTACTGCGCGATGGAGGTTTCGTAGTCCACCACCACCTTGTCGGTTCCTTCGAAGGTGGTTCCGTCCCGCTGGGTCTTGGACGCCGGAACGCCGCGGGAGGTCTTGAAGATCTGGCCCACCTCGGGGTCATTGACCATAAAGTCGATAAAGCGGGCTGCCGCGTCCTTGTATTTGGTCTTGGCGCTGGCAACCATCAGCATGGAGGGCTTCAGGAACAGGCCCAGGTTGTCCTTGTCGTCCGACGGAACCGGCACAAGCTTGAGTTCCTTGGCGCCGCTGTCACCGAGGTAGCCCGCCATGAAGTTGTCCCACGTGACCTCCGTGGCCGTGACGTTGGATCCGAACGGTGACTTGGGTGCCAGCTGGGTGACCCGCTCTTCGGAAATGATGGCGGGGGTGCCGCGCAGGTCGGCGGTGAGGTTCCACCACTTCTTGAGGTCGTCCTTGCTGAAGCCGAGCTTGCCCTCCGAGGTAAAGGCTTCGATGTTGTTCTGGCGCAGCCAGACGTTGAACATCCACCAGACGCCGGTGTAATCGGTGCTGCCGAAGAGGGCCCCGTTGCTCTTGCTGCCCACGGACACAAGGAATTCGTTGAATTCCTTGTAGGTCCAGCTGCCATCCGGTTCGGTGATGCCCAGTGAAGCCAGCTTGGCGGGGTCGTAGTAAACGGCGAAGGCGTTGGTGCTGGTGGGGATGCCGAAGGTCTTGCCCTTGATCTGGCCCGACGGCAGCAGGGACTTCTCGAAGGCGTCCGTGTTGATCTTCACGGTGCTGAGGTCCAGGAGCTGGTTGCGCTGGCCGTAGTCCCGCAGGTAGGACAGGTCCCACTGCATTACGTCCGGCAGGCCGCCGCCGGCAGCTTCGGTGGCACGCTTCTGCCAGTAGCCGGCGAAGTCGGTGAAGTTGCCGTTGACCTTGATGTCCGCGTTTTTGGACTCGAACAAGGCAATGGCCTTGCGGGTGCGCTCGGCGCGGTCGTCGTTGCCCCACCAGGTGTAGTTGATGGTGACGGGTTTTTCCGCTGAACCGGTTTCGCCGGAGCTGCTGGATCCTGTTCCACACGCAGCCAGTGCCGCGGCAGATGCGGTGCCGACGGCGACGGTGGTGATGAAGTGCCTTCTGTTGATCACGGGAGCCTCCTTGCTCGATGTGTGTAATACCGTCGGTCTCACCACAACACGGGCAGTGAGCTGGCTTACACGGCTTCTGAAACGATACAATATCCCTATTCCGGAATTTGGGCAAGCGTTTTCCAATGATCAGATGTCCTACCAAATTCCGGCCCTTCAGCAGACAAAGGAGTCCCATGACAGCGCAGGAACCCATCGGCCCGGCAAGCGTGTGGAACAACGTGGACGGTATCGGCTTCGGCGGCGATTACAACCCTGAGCAGTGGCCCACCAGCGTGCGCCTGGAAGACCTTGAGCTGATGCAGGAAGCCGGCGTGAACTTCCTCAGCGTCGGCATCTTTTCGTGGGCGCTGCTGGAACCCAGCGAAGGCACCTACGACTTCGGCTGGCTGGATGAGGTGCTGGACAACCTGGCGGGCATCGGCGTGAAGGTGGCCCTGGCCACCGCCACGGCGGCGCCGCCGGCCTGGCTGGTCCGCAAACATCCGGAAATCCTCCCGGTGACGGCTGACGGTACCGTGCTGGGACCGGGCTCACGGCGGCACTACACCCCGTCGTCGGCCGCGTATCGCCGCTACGCCACCGGGATCACCCGCAAACTGGCCGAACGCTACAAGGACCACCCCGCCCTGGCGCTCTGGCATGTGGACAACGAACTGGGCTGCCACGTCTCTGAGTTCTACGGCCCGGAAGACGCAGCGGCGTTCCGCGTGTGGCTGGAACGGCGCTACGGCGATATCGGCGCGTTGAACGCCGCCTGGGGTACCGCGTTCTGGAGCCAGAACTACGGCGCCTTCGACGAGATCCTGCCGCCGTCCGCCGCGCCCAGCACCCTGAACCCCGGCCAGCAGCTCGACTTCCAGCGCTTCAACTCGTGGGCGCTGATGGACTATTACCGCGACCTCGTGGCGGTCCTGCGGGAGATCACGCCCGCGGTCCCCTGCACCACCAACCTCATGGCGTCCAGCGCCACCAAATCCATGGACTACTTCGACTGGGCCAAGGACCTGGACGTCATCGCCAACGACCACTACCTGGTGGCGGCCGACCCCGAACGGCACATCGAACTGGCGTTCAGCGCGGACCTCACCCGGGGAATTGCGGGCGGCGACCCGTGGATCCTGATGGAACATTCGACGTCGGCCGTTAACTGGCAGCCGCGCAACCAGCCCAAGATGCCCGGTGAAATGCTCCGCAACTCGCTGGCGCACGTGGCCCGGGGCGCGGACGCCGTGATGTTCTTCCAGTGGCGGCAGAGCTTTGCCGGCTCCGAGAAGTTCCATTCGGCCATGGTCCCGCACGCCGGCCGGGACACCCGGGTGTGGCGCGAGGTGGTGGAACTCGGCGGCGCGCTGCAGCGGCTGGCGCCCGTGCGTGGTTCCCGGGTGGAATCGCGGGCGGCCATTGTCTTTGATTACGAGGCCTGGTGGGCCAGCGAAATAGATTCCAAGCCCAGCCAGGACGTGAAGTACCTGGATGTGCTGCGCGCCTTCCACCGGTCCCTGTTCCTGCGGGGCGTCTCCGTTGACATCGTGCACCCGTCGGCTTCCCTGGCCGGCTACGACCTGGTGCTCGTCTGCACGCTCTACGCCGTCAGCGACGAAGCCGCGGCCTCGGTTGCTGCTGCTGCGGCGGCCGGCGCCACCGTGCTGGTCAGCTACTTCAGCGGCATTGTGGACGGCTCGGACCACGTCCGGCTGGGCGGCTACCCCGGCGCCTTCCGGGACCTGCTGGGCATCCGCGTGGAGGAATTCCACCCGCTGCTGGCCGGGTCCGCGCTGAAGCTGGACGACGGCACCGTTGCCGCCGTCTGGAGCGAACACGTCCACCTCACCGGCGCGGAGGCCATCCGGTCCTTCACGGAATACCCGCTCGAAGGGGTTCCCGCCCTGACCCGGCACGCAGTTGGCGACGGCGCTGCGTGGTACCTCGCCACGTTCCCCGGCCCGGAGGGCATCGAGTCCGTGGTGGACAGGCTGCTTGCCGAATCCGGGGTTGGCCCGGTGGCCGCCGCCGACCCCGGCGTGGAGTTGACCCGGCGCCGCGCGGCGGACGGCAGCAGCTACCTTTTCGCCATCAACCACACCCGGGAGGCAGCCAGCGTCCGGGCTGCCGGCACGGATGTGCTGACCGGCGAGGCTTTCGCCGGTTCCGTGGGGGCCGGGCTGGTGGCGGTCATCGCGGAGGACTGAGCCGGGGGCCGGTCAGGGCTGCGTTTTGGACGCCGCCCTGGCCGCGGCTTCCACTCGGGCATGGTGCTCCGCCCAGCCGTCCGCACCACGGTCGGTGAGGTTGGGATCGCCCGGCCGGAAGCCGGCCTGGCCGTCAATCAGTTCACGGAGGATGTCGGCGTGGCCGGTGTGTTGGGCGGTCTCCACGCACAGGTGGACCAGGATCCGGTGCAATGTCACGGCCCTGCGCTCGACTGGCCACCACGGGACGGCGCCCGCGGCGTCCAGGGGCAGCGCCTCGATGGTGGCGTCCGCGTGCCCGGCGGAAAAGTGATGCAGCTCAACGATGTCCTCCCGGCTCTCCGCGGCGGTGGCCCACATGTCCGAGTCCGGGGCCGCGTCATCGTCCAGGCTGGGAAGGTGGCGTCCGCTCGGCCGGCCAAACACTTCGCCGAAGTAGCCCAGCTGGACACTGGCCACGTGCTTCACCAGCCCCAGCAGGTTGGTACCGGTGGGGGTCAGTGGCCTGCGGATGTCGTACTCGTCCAGGCCGTCCAGCTTGCCCAGCAGATCCTGCCGCCGGATCCGCAGGTAGCTGTGGAGGGTCTCCTTGTGGTCCATGTCCTGCACGCTACCGGCAACAGGGTCCGCTGGGCAGCCCCTGCACGGCACGGCGGAGATTCCGCCCTGCCGTGCGCCGGGAGAAACGGCTCGCCGCGCCGGCACGGTGACTGCCCGGCGCCCGGGCAGGCCCTCAAATGTCGTACCCCCTTGAGAGAATTTTCTTATGGACGCTTCTAGGGTTCAGCACACAGGGCAAGGCGCAAACGCCGCGCTTGCGTGCGGCGCTGGTCCGAATTTAGGGAGCGCCTCCTGCAGCACGGATGAGGCCGGCGTCGCAAAAGCGCTCACTGCGCTGGAGGCGGTCGCCGCGGCTGGGCCGGGCCAGCTGGCACTTGCCAGCTTCGCCGAGGCAGCCGAATACGCAAGCCAGATTGAGGAGATCTCCCGGACTCTGGAGTACGTGCAGATCCTCGCCGCCTCCGCCGTGGACCGCACCCGCGCGCAGGCCATCGCAGACGCCAGCCGCACCGGGACGGGCCGGACCTGGATCACCGGCTGGGACAACACCACCGGCAGCTCCGCTGACGTTGCTGGGAGCGACCCATCCTGGCCCCATGGCAGTCCCGACCCTGCCGGCCTGGGCGACGCAGCATTTGCTGCCGCCACAGCCCAGGCCTCCCCCGGTAGGGCCATGGGTTCACCGGCTGATGACGGGTGTAAAAACACCGCCGAGTTCCTCCGCATCCGGCTCCGGATTCCCGTCGCCGAAGCACATCGTCGTATAAGTCTTGCCGCCGCGGTACTGCCCCAGTCGGGGCTCACCGGCCACACCCAAGCACCGGCACGCCCGCAGCTCGCTGCCGCCCTTACCACCGGGTCCGTCGCCTCCCGCCCTGCGACCATCATTGCCCTGGCCCTCGACCACGTCAGCCACCACGTCACCGAAGACGTGACCACCCGGATGGAGCACGCCCTCACACAGGCAGCCGCCAACAACGACGCCGACTTCCTGGCCCGTATCGCCCGGCACTGGACCGAAGCGATCGACGCCGACGGCACCGAACCCAGTGAACACGAGCTGCGCCAGCGGCAAGGAGTCTTCATCCGGCCCGCCCGCCGCGGACTGAACCGCCTGGATATTTTCGCCACACCCGCCCAATACGAATGTCTCCTCACCGCCATGAGTACGGCCACCAACCCCAGGACCACCAACGCAAACAACTCCGATGGGGCATGCGACGCTGGGAACGCGGGTATCGGCAGTGAACCCGGACATACCGGTTCGGCCACAGCCACTGTGGACCCGGATCTCAACCTGGACCGGCGGACCCGCGCCCAGCAACTCCTCGACGGCCTGGTCGGGGCCTGTAAAACAGCCCTCACCTCCGGCAACCTCCCCAGCGCCGGAGGACTCCGCCCCCAGGTCCTGGTCACCATCGATTACCGTGACCTCCTGAACCGTCTGGAACAAACCACCGCCAAAGGACCCCGTTACGGCTACGGCACGTCCACAACCGGCGGCCGCCCGGTCCCGGACCCCGGTAGCATCCCGGGCGCCGGATCGTTTGCGTTCACTGGACCCGTCACCCCTGCGACCGTCCGCGAAATCGCCTGCGACGCCGACATCATCCCCATCCTCCTCGGCAGCGCAGGACGCATCCTCGACATCGGCCGGACCACCCGGATTTTCCCACCCCACATCCGCAAAGCCATCACCGCCCGCGACCACGGCTGCGCCTTCCCCAACTGCACCATCCCCGCCCCCTGGTGCGAAGCCCACCACATTTCCTACTGGTCACACGGTGGACCCACCAACACCGATAACGGCACCCTTCTCTGCACCAGCCACCACCACCTCATCCACAAGGAGCAATGGCAGGTACACGTCACAGACGGCGTCCCCTGGTTCATTCCGCCACCGCACATTGACCCGCGCCAAAAGCCACAGCGAAACCACCACCAGACATAAACCCGCATCGATCGGAGCGGCCTGGCGTCATGGCTGAAACCCGAAGCGCGGCAGGCGGCATCCGATCAGAAACGACGCAAAACACCCCGGCCCCGGCAGG